>CANHUD010000140.1 GCA_947463665.1 Sphingobacteriales bacterium | reverse complement strand
TGCAGCCTCAATCGACGCCAAACCAAGTCACCGACGCGTTTTCCCAGTACATTCCCTTCATCAAGATCGAAGCGGTAATGTATACCCCCGTAAAGTCGGGATATACTGGCCTCCTGTGCCGCTTCCCGGAACGACCGGAAAGAACGTGCATCTATGCCAAATTCCACAGAAGATGTATCCTTAAAGGATAGCTCACCAAAATAGTTAGTCATTACTTCTGCTGCGGCAGCTGAGATGGTGGAGTGCCCGCTCACATAAGAGGGGAAAGGCGGTGTTTGTATATATGGCTGCCAGTTGGCATCAACCTCCTGGTTGATAACCGTTTCAGGACGAATGTAATTGCTTGCATATTTTTCGTTCCAGCAACTGATAAAGCCATCGAACAGAGCAATGGATGTCTGGGCATAGGCAGCGATGGTAGTAGGCAGATCGGCCCTGGCCCGCTGGGCCGCGATTCCTACGATGTTCATCCAGTGACCGGCCGGCGAGAATTTCTTGGTCGCATACATTACATGTCCGGTTACATTCATTTTGAACGGATTATCGTCCCAGAATTCCGCAATGTGTTTCTGTTCATCGTTCAGGCTGTCCCCCGTATTCTTCACTTCCATTAGTGCCTGGTAATAGACGCTGTTCCGGTTTTTCATATTAAACACCGGTGGAGGCGGGCAGCGGAACTGGGCAGCACTGTCGAGCACCATGGGGCGGATATCCTTCCAGTGAGGCTCGAGTGCCGTGGCATACATCGGCGGAGTAGGCACCCATCTTCCGGGAGTTTCATCTATGGGAAAGCGGGAGGATCCGCGGGTTGCCGCGTAATGGTCTCCTTTACTCCAGAGTAGTATGGCTGAGGCTACACTATCGGCAAAGGCACGGGTAGCATTCAGCCTGGACGATGGTATCCCCATACTATCCGCTTTGTTTAGCAATCTCTCGTAGTACTCCAACATACTGCCCTCGGGGAAGGTGACGGCATTGCCTACTTTGACGAAAGCCAATAGTGCGGCAAGTGAATGATCGATCGCCGGTCCGGGTGCAGGTTTGGGCATTTCCGGCATATGAACGATCTGTCCGGACAGCGATTGCCATCCGGAGTTGCCGGCAGCTATGCACTCATACGCGGCAATGTTGGCATAGGCATAGTTTCGGGCCGCCACCATGGGCGCGAAATTATTCTCAAGTACTATGTTGTTCAGCTCCTTGACCGTCCGGGCATAGACAACAGGATCCTGTGTAAAGGAAGTATAGGAAGAACCTTTACAGGCAGCCATACAGACTGCCAGTACGATAATCAGATAACGCATGTAAACAATTGTTCAGATAATGATCAAAGATGATATAAGCCGCTTAGCAGCAGGGAAAGTATCTGGCTTTTCCCGCTTATGCAGGCGGAACTTTGTTCAGATCATTCTCTGCTCCGGAGGCGGTACATCGGTGGGGACCGGCTGACCAATGTAGCATACTTCAACATTGTTCCGGAGAACGATAGTATCCTGAAGTGGTGGACAGAAAGAGAGCAGGTTTTCTTCAAACGTATAGTCAGGGGTGATCGATTTAAGCATCCGGACGGGAGACACAGGGGTTCCCTCATTTTGCGGATCCAGATCATTCACCAGCGAAAAGAATTGTTCTTTGGCACTGTTTAGCTTCATCTTCTCCGTATTGGGGATGCAAAGAAGGATGAGCGTATCATTCCAGACCTTTCGCTTTACATAGTTGTAATGGATTCCATCGATCTGAATTTCTCCGTTATACCGCTCAAATGAGTCCCAGTTGGTCTGGTAAGGCATCGGGAGGGGAACTTTCAGTTCGATGAGCTGATCATCGGTATACAGGTCCTGATCCAGCCGGTCTGCCAGCTGCACCGAAGCCTTCTGTTCCAGCCGGTCAAATACCAGCCGGTATCCCCCCATGTTGAAAAGGTGGGTCACCAGCAGACATATAGCAAAGACAGGGCGGAGCATACGGAACGAATGTAGGGTTTTTGCTGAATACAGGCAATATCGACCCAACTAATTTCCGAAACAGCCAGTTTCAGACCGCAGCTATCATACTGATTTCCACATTTACATTTCTGGGCAGACCTTTAACAGCAACGGTTTCACGCGCGGGAAAATCACTGGTGAAATATTTACCATAGACTTCATTCACCGTTTGAAAATGTCCCATATCACTCAGGAAAATAGTGGTTTTCACTACATGACTAAAATCCATTCCTGCTTCTGTAAGAAGAGCGGATAAATTTTTCATTACCTGCTCGGCTTCTTCCGCCACCGTGGTAGCTTCAATCTGATTGGTTGCCGGATTGAACGCTACCTGACCGGAAATAAAAAGAAATCCATTGGCTTTAACAGCCTGACTGTAGGGACCTATGGGTGCCGGGGCCGCATCGGTATGAATAATGGTTTTTGACATACAATGATTTAGAGAATAAAGTTCCAATGTTTTAGCTGTTTTGCCAAGAATTTCCCCGGGTTCCGGCAAGCTGGCTATTTTTGCACGACCATGTCATTATTGTTACACATACACACAGGTCTGGAAAAAGCATACGTTGGGATCACCCACAACCAACAGATACTTGCTAAACGGGAGAATGCCATCCAGAAAGACCATGCCACCTTTCTTCACCCCGCCATACAGTCCGTTCTGAAGGAAGCAGACATCCATGCGCATACACTGGATGCCGTTTCCGTGATCAACGGGCCCGGTTCCTACACGGGACTGCGCGTTGGACTGGCAGCAGCAAAAGGTCTTTGCTATGCGGGTAACGTTCCCCTGATCTGCCTTTCCACCCTGGAATGGCTTGCCTGGCCCTTTCAAAAAGAAGATGCAGATCTGATCTGCTCCCTGATCGATGCAAGAAGAATGGAGGTTTTCACCGCTTTGTACAAGTGCTCACTCGAGCCGGTAAAATCCGAACATCCGGAGATCCTGGATGACAAAAGTTTTCCCGAACTGGAAGAAAATCGTATCATTTTCACCGGAAATGGACGGGAAAAATTACCCGAACATATACGAAAACACCCCAATACACGTATGCCGGAGCAAAATGCTGACCTGACCGAACAAGCCGACATGGCACTCAAACGATTCATTCACAGACAGTTCGACGACATCGTTTATGCAGAACCCAATTACGGGAAGGCCTTTTATACTACAGCGTCTATTCGTTCCGAAAAAATTTAAAATTTGAAACGTACTGCAGGTCTTATTTTAAGGATTTATTAATAAAAAAAATTATTTTTGACATCAAGAATCCAATAAAGACCCAGCCTATGTCCAACGAACATGTCGTTAAGATCGACTACCTGAATGTCAAGAAAGCATCTTTGGTACTGCGAGCCCTGAATCATAAACTGAGGCAGCAAATCGTAAAGATGCTGAATGAAAAAGACAAGATGACGGTTACTGAAATTTATGTTCAGCTTCGTCTGGAACAATCCGTTGCTTCACAGCATCTGGCTATCCTGAGGAGAGCAGGTATTGTGCGTACAGAACGCGATGGAAAGTTTATCTACTATTGTGTGAACAATTCCCGACTGGAGCAGATCAACCATCTGGTTGAACAACTTCTTTCATAAGTTATTCAGCATTAATTGTAAAGTCCTGAACTTTCAAAAGGGAATGTCTCCTAGCTGACATTCCCTTTTTACGTTTTACCTTTGCTGCATGCAAACATTTTCACCTCCGGCACTGGATATGGACGCTTTCCTGCAACTTCGCCAACAGGCAGAAGATCTGCTGATCATTGATACCCGTCCGGCGGAGGCATTTATCCAGGGATTCATCCCCGGATCCATCTTTACAGGCTTATCAGAACAGCTGGAATCCATTGCACAGGCGATCCTTCCCAAACAAAATAATATGGTGGTTATAGCCACAACGGGAAAGGAAGAAGAGATTTGTACGCGGTTATCCGGTTTGTTTGGCCCCAAAATTCTCGGGTATCTTTCCGGTGGGATAGACACGTGGAATGCCCACAATTGGGCACGAGACCTGATCATTGAAGTGGAACCCGATGAGCTGATGATGGATATTCCGTTCGATGAACATCTGCTGGTACTGGATGTACGAGAAGAAGCTGCCTTTGATGCCGATCATCTCGAGCAGGCGGAATCACTTCCTCTTGATAGGCTAATCGATCCGGCCAATATGGGCATGATTGAAGACCAGCACAATGTCTACCTGCTTTCGCAAACAGGTTTTCGGGCAATAGTGGCAGCATCGTTACTAAAGAAAGAAGGCATCCATAATGTACGAACAGTTGCCGGTGGCTGGGAAGCGGTTCGGCACCAGATCAGGAACTGATCATTTAGCATGCTTCCAGCGGCGGTGACTCCAAAGGTAATTTTCCGGCGATTTACGAATAGACGCTTCGACAAACTCCACATACATCCGTGTGAGCTCCCCCTCGGGGAGCTCCGCGGCATTTTCCGTTACTATCTTCCAGTCAAAAGTGTAATGCCCTCGCCGTACCGGATAAAAATGTCCGAATAACACTGCTGTTCCGTTCATGCGCGCACCTCTTTCCGGCCCCGTTACAAACGGGGTAAGTTTGCCAAAAAACGGATACCAGAAGGCGTTGTTCGGATCTCCCGGACTCTGATCTGCTACCAGTGCCAGAATATGATGAATATCTTTGTATGCCGGAAACTCTTCCCTGAACTTAGTGGCCCTGATCAGTTTCGTTCCATAGCGTGTGCGAATCTTTCGCATCAGGTTTTCGAAAAACGGATTGGCTATCGGCATATATACCCCGATGAAGGGATAGGTCAGCTGCATCGAGATGTTATGATTCACCAGCTCCCAGTTGAAATTATGCATCGCCATCACCTGAAGGTTCCGTCCTTTAGACATCACTTCATTGATCACACTGGCATCACCAGTGAATTTTTTCTGTGTAGCTTTTTTAGATAAGGTAATAAGCTTGATGCTTTCTACCAGTGTATCCATCAATAGCCGGTAAAACTTCCAGGCAATCCTGTTTCGCTCGGTCTGCGTCTTCTCCGGAAAAGCAATGGCAAGATTGTCGAGCACTACTTTTTTCCGGTACTTGACCCCATAAAAACCGATCAGTGTCAGCAAATCAGAAATCCTGTACAGCACAAACCAGGGGAGTAACGACAAACTCCATAACAACGCATACAGCAGCCGCTCTTTCAGTCTCATAATACAATATTCTGGATCCGTTCGCTTTTCTGCGGATGATCCGTGTTAAAATGCAATCCCCTGCTCTCCTGACGGAAAGATGCGCCTTTCACAACCAGATAGGAAACGGTGATCATATTCCGAAGCTGGCACAACTGCGGAGAAACAACCGTTTTACGATACAGATCTTCGGTTTCCTCATGCAACAGATCCAGCCGGCGACTTGCTCTCTCCAGTCGCACATTGGTCCGCACAATGCCAACATAATCACTCATCACCTGCTGTAATTCTTTCAGACTCTGCGTAATCAGAATCATTTCTTTCGGCTCAGTGGTTCCCGCTTCGCTCCAGTCAGGAATACTATCTTTAAATGTTATACTATCAACTTTGGATACAGCATGCAGATACGCTCTGTGTGCAAATACCATTGCTTCCAGTAAGGAGTTACTCGCTAACCGGTTAGCTCCGTGCAATCCAGTTGAAGCACATTCTCCAATGGCATATAACTGATGAATGGATGTACAGGCATCTGCATCCGTTTTAATACCTCCGCAACTGTAATGAGCTGCAGGGGCTACCGGAATATAATCTTTGCGTACATCTATTCCTATGGAGAGACATTTTTCATTGATGTTCGGGAAATGATGCACAAAACGATCGTAATCCATATGAGTGCAGTCCAGCCATACATGCTCCGTACCATTGATTTTCATCTCACTGTCAATGGCCCTGGCCACGATATCTCTGGGAGCCAGATCTTTCCGTTCATCGTATCTGGGCATGAAGGCTTCACCTGCTTTATTCCGAAGGATACCACCATCGCCCCTAACTGCTTCGGTTATCAGAAAGGATTGTCCTTTTACGCCGGGCTCATATAAGGCGGTTGGATGAAACTGGATGAATTCCATGTTCTCGATCCGTCCTTTCGCGCGGTACACCATGGCAACACCATCGCCTGTAGCAATAGAAGGATTGGTAGTGGTCCGGTAAATCTGTCCGTTCCCACCGGTAGCCAGTACGGTTACCTTTGCCAGTATCTTTTCGATTCGATTGGTATGAAGATCCAGCGCATACACACCAAAACAGGTAATATCAGGGGTAGACTTGGTAACCAGATACCCAAGATGGTGCTGGGTAATAAGATCCACTACAAAACAGTGGTTGATCATCCGGATGTTCGGGCGGGAACGGATCGCTTCCAACAGGGCACGTTCCATC
>CANHUD010000139.1 GCA_947463665.1 Sphingobacteriales bacterium | reverse complement strand
TCAACCATCAGTCCCCCCTGCGACTCATCGCTATTCGATAACAGCTGAACATACAGGGTATCGTCTTTCTCCATCGTAAAGCGGATCATCCCGCCTCGTAAGGATGATGTCATCTCGGTAGTGACCCCTCCGGCCTTCACCCGATAGTACGCAGGTGTAGACAGCTCGTCTTCATGGGAAAAAGGAATACTAACCTTTTTAGATAGCCTTCCTACCAGGGGCATGATGGTAAAGCTGCCATAATCCTGCACACAGGAACCACTGAGCCAATGCGTTGCCCGGAAACCTGTTAAGCGGTTGTCTTTATAAAAATAGGGCGGCAGGCATTTCTGCTCCGTTCTGCGCGTTTCGGGTGTCCATTGTGTCATCGCAAACGGCAGCGTTACCGATGGTATGGTATTGGCGTTCTTTTCCGTACCCTCACTGTGCTTAAGTGCAGACGCCGTAGTGGCCGGGGCTGTTCCCGCCATCGGCTGAACCAGATCTATTAACCTACCGACCTTAAAAGTGGTATCGAGTTTCTGAATGGAAGCCTTGCGTACATCATCCATCACCAGGGCAGCACGATAATCGGATTGCTGCCGGGTCAGCCGCACATTCTTAAGGCTTATGCCCTCCACATGCCGCAGGAACAGTCCCCATGCCGGGAGTTCCCCAAACATGGAAAACTCTGGGTAATCCTTTTCAGCTTCCGTAAGCACAGCCAGCGAATCCAGCGGAAAATACTGTACGCCCGGATCACCACCGCCTTTATACGTGATCTGAATATTTTCCAGCTGAACATTTTCTACCGGATGGCCGGGTAAACCGGCAATCGAAGACGGAAATACATTGTGCCGGTACCGGATGGCTGCCGGATCCGGATAGGAGTCGTTCCAGGGAGAAACACTGAAAGGTTTGCCGGGTTTTGTTCCTGGCGGATACTTCAGCAGCGGGCCTTCCATCTCGTAGCCGGCATCCGGTTTACCCGCGGGCACCTCCACCTGCATATCCCCGATGTAAATATTCCGGGCTATACTGAATGCGGTATCGCGGTTTCTGTGCGCCAGCCGGATAAACAAGGCATTCCCGGTATTCGTTGCCCGTATGTTCCGAATATCAATATTTTCCATCACGCCACCATCTACCGCTTCCAGTGCCACAGCTGAACGATAGGTATCGAACACCTCCAGATTCCGTACGGTAATGTTCCGGAAACCGCCCTGAGAGGCCGTGCCCATCTTGAATGCACTGGCACTGGAACGCAACCGGCAATTTGCCACGTAAATATTTTCACATCCCAGTTTCCGGTTGGAAGACTTCAGGCAGATGGCATCATCGGCGGCATTGATGAAACAGTTGGTGACCCGCACATTGCGACAATCCACCAGATCAATACCATCATTGTTCCAATAGGCCGTGCTTTCAATCCGGACACTATCGATCAATACCTGATCACATCGTTCATAATGCGTTACCCAGCTGGTGGCATCTTTAATCGTAACCCCTCTGACACGTATATCCTTGCAGTCCTCCAAATACAAAATATTGGTTCTGGTCTGCTCCGCAGGCCGTTTGGTCTTCCACTCATTGTCTTGCAACGTCCCCTCCTGCAGGCGCCTGAATATATCCTGCATCAGCAGGCGCCCCTGCCCGTCAATCGTGCCTTTTCCCGTTATGGAAATATTTTTCTGGCCGATGGCCACGATCAGTGCCGCCTTGCGGTAACTTTCATAATCCTTCCGGAGAGGACTACCCAGTAAAACCGCACCTTCTTCCAGATGTAGCTCCACATTGGAACGAAGGAACAGCGTGCCTGTCTGATGAATACCACGTGGAATCACAACCCTGCCTCCACCGGCAGCGGCAGTTTGGTCAATCCGGCCTTGGAGGTCAAGCGTGGAAAGCAAAAAAACGAGTAGAAATGACATAGCTAAAAAAATAAAAAAAGCCCGATTTGCATCGGGCTTCGTTGGGTGACAAACAATCGTAGTTTTTTAATAGCCCGGATTCTGTACAAGTTTTGGATTCACTTGTAAAGCATTCTGCGGAATTGGAAAGATACGTTTAAATGTGTTTTTATCCGTTTTTAGTCCCCAGTTATCTTCATATTTCCCAAAACGAATGGCATCATTTCTTCTCCAGCATTCCCACGCCAGCTCACGAGCCCGCTCAGCATAGATATCATTCAATGTAACGGCGGTCCATGCAGGTGAAGTAGTTCGATTCGCCCGCAGACTATTCAACAGTGATAAAGCCGTTTGGCCAAGAGTTGGTGAACCTCCGCGAAGAATGGCCTCCGCCTTCATGAGAATAATATCTGAATACCGGAGAATCGGCACATCATTGTTCTGGTTTCGGTTGGCTTTGTTGGATGCATCAGGGAAAAACTTAATGTTCCGTGTACCCATGTTCCAAGCAATCTCATCGTTCCCACAATCGAATGTGAGTACATTCTGACGGAGGGAGAAGGATGGCGACAATTCAAGATCATAAATGAATTGGGCGTTACCATCAGATCCGGTATAAAACTGATCATATCCCTTCTTGGTAGTAGCCACCCGAATTGGGGAACCATCCGGCCAGAATTGTTTCCCACTCAGCCACTGACGATTACGAATATCATTCGGATCGTCAAAATTCGCAAAGTATTCCGGCAGTGTCATCCTCGGGCCGCTGGGCTTGTTGTTGATCAATCCGTTACCGGAGGTAAGATTCATAATCGGATTCACATTCGTACCCGGTGTAGAACCTGAATAAAGATAACGGATTCCATGATTCCGGTTCAGATCATACCGGGCATGGAACATATATCCGTTCGATGTAGCGGCATCATAGGGAATCACGAAAATGAACTCCTTATTGCGCGGACCATTATCGGGATAGAACATCTGCAAATAGGTAGCGCGGGGTTCATATGCATATAAACTGCCTCCCCCGGCATTGATCACACTATCGCAGGCAGCTATCGCATCGTTCCAACGGGCAGTACCCGAATAAACTTCTGCATTCAGGTACATCTTAGCAAGCAGACTGAACGCAACGTACCGATTCGGTTTGCCATACATTACAGATCCACCAACCGCACTCAGATTGGGGATAGCTGTTTTCAGTTCAGATTCGATGAATTTAAACACATCGGCCCGGGGCGTATTCGTCTTAAGTTCTGTAGAACCGTAAGCCGTATCAATGGGTACATTGCCGAACATATCCATCATTAGAAAATAGGCAAACGCCCGCATTGTCTTCATCTCCGCAATACTCTGCCGCTTGGGCTGTCCTTCCGGCGCCGTATTCAGAATGTACAGAATCTGATTGGAGATACCTACCATGTCTGATGTATAGCCCCACATGCCCTGCAAGAGTGGATTGTCCTTGTTCCAGGTATGATAATGAAGCTGCTGGAAGCGACCACCATCAAACCAGTTCCCACCATAAGCCGGCTGAACCGATTCATCTGTGGAATGACTTTGCACCTGGAAATATCCGATTGCATAATCCGAACGGAGACGGGTATAGATCGGCCCCATTACCGAATTGAATTGCGCAAGGGTAGTAGGATAGACCTCCGGAGTGAGTTGAGACTCCACCGGCACATCCAGTTTATGACAGGACGCCAGCCCGGCGATACCGGCAACGGCCCATACAAATGATTGAATTATTTTTTTCATCTTCAGTTGATTTTACTGTTTATGAACGATTATTTACTGGAACGATACGTTTACCCCAAACATAAGTGACGTGGTCTTCGGATAGAACGAATTGTTATCTACACCCGGTGCCACACCTCCCTGGTTTATCTCCGGATCAATACCTGAATAATTCGTCATGGTCAGCAAATTTTCGCCAGTCACATAAAAGCGTAAGCTACGTACATTCTTGATTTTCGCTACCGGAACCGTGTATCCAATGGTCGCGTTATCCAGTCGAACATAATTACCGCTCTCTACGTAACGGGTAGAGAAGAAGCTGTTGGCCGCATCACTCACTTTGTCGTCCGGCGTAAGGAAAGCAGACAGGTTATTCACAGATGCTGAAGGTGTGTAAGACAGATTCGCCCTGCTCACATTAAAGATCTGGTTTCCGAATACGCCCCGGAAGAAGACGTTGAAATCAAATTTCTTATACTGAACGCTGTTGTTCCAGCCCAATAGAATGGATGGCTGGGCATCACCAATATAAAAGTAATCGGTACCATGCAACGGCAGGGTTGTAAGGGTGCCGTCTTTTTTACGGAACTGCGAAAGGCCTGCTGAATTCTTTCCTTCATAAATAAAAGAGAAGAACTGACCGATCGGCTTGCCCACTTTCAGCAATTGCAGCGTTGCACCCGTCTGGCCTGAACCACGGGGTCCAACATACCGAATGGAATCACCGGTAGAGTACGGGTTTTTCAGACTGGTAATCAGATTCTTGTTATGCGCCATATTGATCGATGTGGTCCAGTTCACATCCTTTCCACGAATTGGCTGGATGTTCAACTGCACTTCAACCCCTTTGTTGCTGATCGATCCGCCATTGGCCCAGATCGAACCGCCCGGAACCAGTGCCGGGCTTACCGCATAACGGAACAACATATCGCGTGTCTGCTTATCGTAAACATCCACTGAACCACTTACAACTCCATCGAGTACGGAGAAGTCCAGACCGATGTTAGCCGTAGAGGTACGCTCCCAGCGAAGATCCGGGTTCGCGCCCTGTAAAGGTCCGTATGAATTATCCTGAATACCGTTATTATAATAGGTTCCTGTAATACCGTATACCAATTTGGCATTGAACGGACCGATACCTTCTGAATTACCCGTTACCCCGTAACTCGCACGAAGTTTCAGGTCGCTGAAGAATTTCTGCTTCTCCATGAACTTCTCATTGATGATCCGCCAGCCGGCACCCACAGATGGGAAATAACCCCACTGGTAGTTCGCTCCAAACACAGAACTTCCGTCCCGACGAACCGATGCCTGCAACAGATAGCGATCACTGAAACTATAGTTCAATCGGGCAAAATCAGAGATCAGCCGCTTCTCACTAAAACCACCTGCCAGTGCAATCCGGAAATTTGAAATGGCATACGGATTACCCAGAGACAGGTTATTATACCCTATGAAATCCGACGGAAAATTCGTACTGGATGACTCTATTCCATCTCCATAGATATTGTTGAGCCAGGAAAAACCAGCCACCGCATTCAGTTTATGCTCACCGAATGTCTTATCCCAGGTAAGGAAAGTCTCCAGATTGTTCTGACGGGTATTGTACGCATTTTTATAGGCAGCACCACCGCTTCCGAACAGATTCCCCACCAACGATGATCCGCCAAAGCCGGGATCCGGATTGGTATAGAACTGACTGGAACCGTAGCGATTGTAATAACTATTGTAGAAAACCTGACTGGTTGAAGTAAGCTGCTGATGAGACACGAATAACGTGTACGTAAGTCCGAAAGGCAACTTCAGCTCCGTATTCATACTGGCCACCAGATTGTTCTGCTGGTTATCGTCGCGCGCATTGTCAATCATACCCACCGGATTAAAATATCCCGGTATGTTGAAATTCTCAAACCAACTGCCATCCGGATTATACACAGGAGATACCGGCAAATGATAGGTCACCTGCTCCAGTACCGAGTTTTGCAACGGCACCAGATTGGCGTTGGTCCTACTGTTCGTTACATTCACATTGAATTTCAGCTTGTCGTTCAACGCCAGTTGCTCAATGTTCAAACGGGCAATCATCCGCTCCTGGTTACTGCGCAGCATAATACCCTGCTTGTTGATATAGTTCAGAGATGCAGAGTAAGATCCATGCTCTCCGCCTCCGCTGATCGACAAATTATGATTGTGCGATGTGGCCGATGTACGCATCACGGCATCCTGCCAGTTGGTGTTGGCTCCCAGATCGTCCAGCGGGTTGTACGACAATCCCTGCGACTTTAGATAAGCACGGTGCTGATCGGCATCCATCAGCTGCAACCGACTGCTCACGGTTTCCCTTCCGGCAAATGCAGAGTAATTAACCACCGCAGCCCCTTTGCGTCCCTTCTTAGTAGTTACCATGATTACACCGGAAGCAGCCCGGTTACCATAAATCGCTGTAGCCGCCGCATCTTTCAAGACGTCGATAGATGCAATGTCATCCGGTGCTACAAGGGAGATATCTGCACCCGGTACTCCGTCAATTACAAAGAAGGGGCCACCCGGACTATTAATGGTAGAAACACCACGAAGCACAATCGCCGCCCTGCGGTTCGGATCACCATTGGCTGAAATGTTCAGACCCGGCACCTTACCCTGAAGCAACCGGCCTACATCCGTTATCGAACCACGGTTCAGATCTTCCGGCCTCAGGGTTGTAATGGAACTGGTCAGCGCCTTGCGGGTACTCTTACCATACCCGAT
>CANHUD010000138.1 GCA_947463665.1 Sphingobacteriales bacterium | reverse complement strand
CCTTCCGACCCCATGAAAAGCGGACTGGAAGAAATCGAACGCTTCAAAGCCTTCCTGAAAGAAGCCAAAGCCTATCATGTTACTGCCGATAAGAGTTCCGTAAACCTGAAATTCGAAGCCCTAAAAGGGCTGTTCAGCAAATCCCAGAAGCTGTTCATCCACGGAGATGTGGTGCGACAACTCCTAATGGCGATCGACATCAAACAGGAACTGGATATTGATGTGGTGATCGTGGGCGGAAGTGAAAGCTATCATATTGCCGATCTGCTCAAAAAGAACAACATCCCGGTGATCCTTAACCAGCTGATGGATCTGCCCACGTTGGCAGATGACCTGATCGATCAGCCCTATCGTACGCCGGCCATCCTGCAGAAAGCGGGAGTACTTTTTGCTATCAACGACAACGATGTCAACACGCGTTACCGCAACCTGCCCTACAATGCCGGAACGGCCGCAGCTTATGGACTGACAAAAGAAGAAGCACTTGCTACCATCACCCTGAATGCAGCAAAAATTCTCGGCATTGATGACCGCACCGGATCCATCGAGGCGGGAAAGGATGCGAACATCGTGATCAGTACCGGTGATATTCTGGACATGCGCACCAACAACATCACGCATGCCTTCATTCAGGGACGAAGCATCGAACTGAACGATAAGCAGAAACAACTCTACGAACGCTATAAGTACAAGTACAACCTGAACTAACCGAACTTGGAGGTCGGTTAAGGACGATCAAAAAACAGAAAATTCTTTGGGAGCCGGCGGATGTCACTCCATTCGCCGGTGAACCCAAAAGCCAGCACACCGCAGGTAGGAAGCTCATCGATCCGAACCACCCCAAGCATATTCGCGAAATCAGTGATGCCATTGTTGTGAGAAAATATACTAACCGATCGTACACTGCTATCTAAATCAGATAGTACTTCAAAAAAAACCTCCGGATAAGGAAGATAGAGTTCAGGTTTCAGAACGATATCTTCCTTATTTTTTTGATACGTACGTGCAAATGCTTTTGCTGTTTTACGGGTACGCCGCGCGGGACTGCTGATCAGCAGATCCATCTGAGGAATACGCGTATGAACTCTTTCAGCTATTAAGGCCGCATCTTTTTTTCCTTTTTCGGTAAGCGGACGATCCACGTCATCCACTCCTTCCGGCCAGTCGCTCTTCGCATGCCTGACCAGCAAAACCGTTTTAAGGTCAGTAGCCTCTGACATTTTTCCCTTCGTAATAGTTGATGAATGCCTGGTTTACTACCCGGTTGCCTCCCGGTGTTGGATAATTACCCGTGAAATACCAGTCGCCGGTATTGGTAGGACAGCAATCATGCAGATCTTCAATGGTCTGAAAGATCAGCTCTACAGGAATGGTAACATCCTCAGGGGTGATCAGTTCTGCAATCTTTGCACAGATATCTTCCGGTGTAAACAACTTATAGATATATTTCACCAGATTCTCTTCCATGAGCCGGTTTTCCTGCTGCATGATTTTCAGTTTGGCATACAGGTCATCTATCACCTGTTCCTCTCCGCGATCTTTCAACAGAGCTACTGCAGCGCGGAACGCAATAAAATCTCCCAGCTTGCTCATGTCGATCCCGTAGCAGTCGGGATACCGTATTTGCGGGGCGGAAGAAACAATCAGAATCTTTTTAGGCTTTAACCTTGAAAGCATCCGTACGATGCTCTCTTTAAGGGTAGTTCCGCGAACGATCGAATCATCGATCACCACCAGTGTATCCACACCGCGATTCACCGTTCCGTACGTGATGTCGTATACGTGCTGCACCATTTCTGAACGGTTCGAATCCTCCGTAATGAACGTGCGCATCTTCACATCCTTGATCGCAACTTTTTCAACGCGGATGCGGCGGTTGATCATCTCCGCAAGTTTCTCTTCGTCATAGTCTTTTTCCCACGAAAGAATGCGCTGGATCTTGATCTTATTCAGATAATCCTCCATCCCTTTCAGCAGGCCATAGAAGGCTGTTTCAGCCGTATTAGGTATAAACGAGAAAATGGTATTTTTCAGATCGTGATCAATGGCATGCAATACTCTCGGACTCAGATGCTGCCCCAATGCAATACGCTCGCGGTAGATCTTTTCATCGCTACCCCTTGAGAAGTAGATCCGCTCGAAACTGCAGGCTCTTCGTTGTTTGGGTTCGATGATCTGCTCAATACGGTAGGAACCATCCGCCTTGATCATGAGCGCCTGACCTGGCATCAGCTCCAGTACTTCATTTTCTCCAACATTAAAGGAGGTACGAATGGCGGCTCGTTCAGATGCAGCTACAAACAGTTCATCGTTTATATAATAATAAGCCGGACGGATACCATGTGCATCACGGATCACAAATGAATCACCGTTACCCAGCAAGCCACCTACATGGAACCCGCCATCAAAATGCGGGAAGGTCTGCCGCAATACATTGCCCACATCCAGATTTCCCGGATTCAGCGCATCTTCCTTTACCTGGAAATGGTGCACTACTTCCATCATGGCGGCCAGATCACTTTGCTTTTGAAAATCGCCCGGTTGCATAGTAATGAGGGAGAAAAGTTCCTCGGTATTCACCAGGTTAAAATTTCCCGCCAGTGCCAGATTACGCGCGGGGATAATGTCTTTCTTGATGAATGGATGACAGAACTCTACATTGTTCTTTCCCTGTGTACCATATCGGAGATGCCCCAGCAGCAGTTCACCCATAAAAGGCAGATGCCCTTTCATCAGACCCGGATGCTTCCGCAGATCCGGCTGGTGACGCTCCAGTTCGTTGAGCTCTTTACCAATCGTTTGAAAAAGATCCGCGATCGACTGCGTGGCAACAGAACGGTTGCGGTAAAGGAAGGGATAACCAGGCTCTGTATCCAGTTTCATAGTAGCCACTCCCGCTCCGTCCTGTCCGCGGTTGTGCTGCTTTTCCATGAGCAGGTACAGTTTGTTCAGGCCGAATAAGGCTGTACCATATTTCTGCTGGTAATGGGAAAATGGTTTTCGAAGGCGAATGAATGCAAGACCACATTCATGTTTAATAGCATCGCTCATGTAAGGGAGATGAGCCGCAAAGGTAGAATTTTAATTCATAGGGAATAGTGGTGCCTCACTAATGAAACAAAAAAGAACCTTCGCTTTACTGCTCAGAGCGTTTTGCCATATCCGGAAATGTACTGCGTATGCTTTTACAATCCTGAAACTCAGGGTCAACCATTACATAATAGGTAGGCAGCTTGTTACGGAACCATTTCTCTACGGCCTGGTTCTTTTTTTCTTCAATTGCCCGCATGGCTACCTTATTGTAATCGTCCCGCAGATTCTCCCGGTGCGGTTCTGTTTTACTCTGAATCACCACCAACCGTACCCCTTTCTTTCCTCCCTGCGGATCCTGAAATTCAATAGGGGCAGAATATTCACCCACTTTCAGTTTACCCATATCGCGCACCATATCCTTATCCAGTTCATCAATGGTAACATAGGTCCCATTCTGGCCGGATATCAGACCTGCCGTGAATTTACTGCCTTCATCTTCACTGTATTTATCAACGGCTTCGCCGAACGTCATCGTTCCGGCAATCAGTTTTGAGCGAATGCTGTCAAGCTTCGACTTGGTCTCCTCCACTTCGGTCTGCGTCACTTCCGGAATGCGCAGGATGTGCCGGATAACCGCATCATCCCCATTACGGCTGACCATCTGAATAATATGATACCCAAATTTGCTTTTGATCACCGGAGAAACCTGCCCGTCTTTCAGCCGGAAAGCGGCATTCTTAAAATCAGGGTCCCAGGTCTTCTCGTTTTTATTGATTTCATAACGGCCACCGTTCTGCTTACTGCCGGGATCTTCGGAGTACAGGCGGGCATAATTTTCGAAACTTCTGCCGGATTCGATCTGGCGTTTGTAATCAGCCAGTTCATCGATGGCAAATTTCTCCAGTTCCCGTCCCGCCTTTGGGTAAAGAATGATTTGTCCGATGGTCAGTTCGGTTTCATAAAACCGGAGACTATCCCGCGGGATCTTATCGTAAAATGCTTTTACTTCCTGTGGCGTGATGCGAATGCCATCTACGATCTTACCGCGCATAGCATCTGCCAGTCGCCGTTCCTTTACAGAAGGCCTGAAATCCTCGCGCATCTGAAAGATGGTTCTGCCGGCTACCTGCTCAACCGCCTCTTTTCCTCCAAACTCCATGATGAAGTATCGAATTCGCTGATCCAGTTCAGCATTGATATCTTCTTCACTCACCGGCAATGAGTCTTTTTCTGCCTGCAGCACCAGTGCTTTATCCATAAGCATCCGCTGCAGCAACACACACTGTGCATCCTCCGGCACCTCACCTCCCCTGCGCTGGATATCGTCGATGTAATTCAGGAGATCCGATTTTAAGACGATCTTATCTCCCAGAATCCCTACGATCTTATCTGCCAGCACTTTGGCTGATTGTGCCTGTACCGCTGTGGCCAGCCACATCAGTCCTACCAGTATGAATCCTTTACGCATGCTCAAAAAAACGGAATTTCTTATTAATAAAAAGCCAAAGTTAGAGATTAGCTGGTTAGAGATTAGAGGTTGTTCCGCCCACTAATCTCTATTCTCTATTCTCTATTCTCTAACCTCTAAAGAGTTCTCTTCACTTCTTCTTCCTCAAACGCTTCAATGATATCGCCCACTTTGATATCGGAATAGTTCCTGATGGTAAGACCGCACTCCATATTCGACGATACTTCCTTAACGTCATCTTTGTAGCGCTTCAGGCTGCCCAGTTCAGCGGCCTGTCCTTCACCTTTGGGATATTCCACAATGCCATCGCGGATGATGCGGATCTTACTGTTCCGGAGAAGTTTACCATCCAGCACATAACAACCCGCAACGGTAGCCTTATCGAATTTGTACACTTCACGCACTTCCACATTGGCAACGATCTTCTCCTGGAATTTCGGCTCCAGCATCCCTTCCATCGCACTCTTGATTTCTTCAATCGCGTTGTAGATGATCGAGTAGAGCTTGATCTCCACCCCTTCGGTGGTAGCCAGGCGGTTGGCCTGTGCAGAAGGACGCACGTTGAATCCGAGAATGATCGCATCAGAAGCTGTGGCAAGCAGTACATCACTTTCCGTGATGGCTCCCACGCCTTTATGTACAACCGCCACCGCAATCTCGTCAGTGGAGAGTTTCTGCAACGAGTCACTAAGGGCTTCCACAGAACCATCCACGTCACCTTTGATGATGATGTTAAGCTGCTTGAAATTCCCCAGTGCCAGTCGGCGACCGATCTCATCCAGTGTAATATGTTTCTTGGTGCGGATGCCCTGCTCCCGAAGGATCTGGGCACGGCGGCCGGCCACTTCTTTGGCTTCAGCCTCATCCGCATACACCTTAAATTTCTCACCCGCCTGCGGGGCACCGTTCAATCCGAGAATCAGCACCGGCGTACTCGGCCCGGCCTCTGTTTCCTTCTTGTTCCTCTCGTTGAACATGGCTTTTACCCGTCCGAAATGCTGTCCGCTCACTACAATATCCCCTGCACGCAGCGTACCGTTCTGTACGAGAACCGTGGCCACATAACCGCGCCCTTTATCCAGCGAAGCTTCCACTACGGTACCATTGGCCACCCGCTCCGGATTGGCTTTCAGATCCAGCAGTTCAGCCTCCAGCAGTACTTTTTCCAGTAGCAGGTCTACATTCAGCCCTTGTTTGGCAGAAAGCTCCTGGCTCTGGTATTTACCACCCCAGGCCTCCACCAGCAGGTTCATATTGGCCAGCTGTTCATATATCTTCTGCGAATTGGCTCCGTCTTTATCGATTTTGTTGATAGCAAAGATCATCGGTACACCGGCAGCCTGGGCATGACTGATCGCTTCCTTAGTCTGCGGCATCACGGCATCGTCAGCCGCAATCACGATCACGGCAATATCCGTAACCTTGGCACCGCGGGCACGCATCGCCGTAAAGGCCTCGTGACCCGGTGTATCCAGGAAGGTGATGGATTTCCCGGAGGGAAGGTCCACCTGATAGGCTCCGATGTGCTGGGTGATACCTCCTGCCTCACCCGCCACCACCGTGGTGTTGCGGATATAGTCGAGCAGCGAGGTTTTACCATGGTCAACGTGACCCATGATGGTCACAATCGGCGACCTAGGCTCACGGTTATCCGAATCGTCATCCTCCACAATATCCTCCATCTCCATCTGCTTCTCCATGTCGATGAACTCTACCTCGTATCCAAATTCACCCGCTACCAGTTCGATCACCTCGGCATCCAGACGCTGGTTGATGGACACCATCATACCCAGGCTCATACATTTTCCGATAACCTCCGTGACCGAGGCGTCCATCAGGGAAGCGAGTTCGCTTACGCTGATGAATTCCGTTACCTGTAGCTTGCTGTCTTCTCCGCCTCCGCCCATAGCTTCTGCCATTTCATCGCGTTTGGCTCTGCGGTATTTGGCTTTCAGGCCTTTTCCTCTTCCGGATGAACCGGCAAGTTTGGCCTGCGTCTGGCGAATT
>CANHUD010000137.1 GCA_947463665.1 Sphingobacteriales bacterium | reverse complement strand
TTACTGTATTATGGCGGGAGAAATCCAGTTCCCTGCAGGATTCCCAACTGCTGGTAAGCAAGCAGTGGACGCTGTTGGAATCGCTAAAAGGACAGTCGGATGGTATATCGGCGGAGGTAACGAAGCGAAAGGAAAAGCTGACTGACGTAATCCGGCAGCTGGGCGAGGCGCGTACACATCGCAGTACCTTATTCGACGGAACGCCTGCTGATCAGGTGGAGAAAAAATTAGAGGACCGGCTGAAAGCAGCGCGGAAATACGCGGAGGATAGCAGGTTAGAGCTTACTGAAGCTGAAAAAAAGGTAAACGAACTGGGTGGGCAGCAGGTGCAATTACAAAAGCAGTTACAATCTTTGCAGCAGCAGGCGGAAGGTCAGCGAACCCGTTTGAACGAATGGCTGGCTGCGTTGCCCCATCCGCTGTTGGAAGATCAGTTGCGTCAGTATTTATCGTATTCCGACGATTGGATAGGAACGGAGACGCGGGCTTTGCAGCAGTTATCGGATCAGGTAACCCGCATGGAAACCTTATTGGCACAGACACGCAGGGAGCTGGAGGCTCATGAGAAGCAGCGTGCGGGAGATCGGACGGAGCAGGAACTGATGCAGGCCCGCAAAGAGATGTCGGACGAATATGACCGGGAAAAAGAGCGGATTGCCGAAAAGAATGTGCAGTTGAAGAACGATGAGGACAACCGTTCAAGAGTAGGCGGAATAAGGGTTCAGATAGACGCGCAGTCGGTTGTTACGGAACGTTGGGCGAAGCTGAACGAGGTCATCGGCTCTGCCGACGGGAAAAAATTCCGGCAGATTGCGCAGGAGTACACATTGGAGGTTCTGTTAGGTTATGCGAATGTGCATCTGCAGATGCTGAGCCGGCGGTATGTGTTGGAGCGTATCCCCGGCACCCTGGGCCTGCAGGTTCGGGACCAGGATATGGGGGATGAGGTACGGACCGTCTTTTCGCTTTCCGGCGGAGAATCGTTTCTGGTATCGCTGGCGCTGGCGTTGGGACTGGCCTCGTTGTCGTCCAGCCAGATGAATGTGGAATCCCTTTTCATCGATGAAGGATTTGGATCCTTGGATCCTGATACGCTGAACATCGCCATGGATGCGCTGGAGCGGCTGCACAGCCAGGGTAGAAAAGTAGGTGTGATCTCGCATGTACAGGAAATGACCGAGCGCATTCCTGTTCAGATACGCGTGAGCCGCCGGCAAAGCGGCAAAAGCAAAGTGGAGGTGATCCGCTCCTGAGGGCTGAATTCCAGATTTGCAAAATTTTGTAAAAATGGAATTGAACTCCAGATATGCAAAAAGGGTATCTGACGAATTACCTTTCTCTGCTCCATTGAATTTTATGTAGGAAGGGTAAATGATAATTTAATGTGTCATAAAAAGGTTTAAAATATGTATATTTGTTTCTTATAAGACACATTATATGAAAGTGGCCCCAGCCATATTACCAAAGAACCTGAAGATTTTAAAGGATCTTGGTGAACACATTCAACTGGCCAGATTACGCAGAAGATTAAGTGCGGAGCAAATAGCGGAGCGAACAGGTATTAGTAGAAAAACGGTGTACAACATCGAGCAGGGTAGTCCAACAGTTGCTATTGGCAGCTATTTGCAGGTGCTATTTGTATTGGGTTTAGAAAAGGATTTGCTAATGGTGGCAGCTGCTGATCCCTTGGGCAGAAAACTGCAGGATGTAGGAATGGTAACGGCTAAGCGTGCTCCAAAAGCAACAAGAGCAAAGCATGAGGAAAAATGAATTAGCCATATGGGTATATGCAGACTGGGAATCTAATGGTGTGCCCCGGCATATGGGAATTTTAACAGCTCAACGGGTAAGGGGGAAAGAAATTTTTGACTTTGAATACAATGACTCATGGATGAAAGCTAACCATGAGGTGCTATTCCTTGATCCCAATCTGGGATTTTACAAGGGTAAACAATACCAGCCTGAGGACAAAACTAACTTTGGCTTATTTTTAGACTCTTCCCCCGATCGATGGGGCAGATTGTTAATGCGTCGAAGAGAAGCCTGGTTGGCCAGGATAGAAAACAGGGAAGAGCGGACGCTGTTTGAAAGTGATTTTTTATTAGGTGTTTTTGATGGTCATCGTTTGGGCGCGTTACGATTTAAGTTGAGTCCGGAAGGAGCGTTCATGAATGATCAGAAGAAGATGGCAACGCCACCATGGGCATCTCTTCGGGAATTAGAAAATGCCAGCCTGCAGTTGGAAAGGGAAGATGCTATCCATGATCCGGAGTATTCAAAATGGTTGAGTATATTAATCGATCCAGGTTCATCATTAGGTGGTGCCAGACCTAAAGCAAGTATCGTTGATGAAAAAAGAAATTTGTGGATCGCAAAATTTCCGAGTTCAAGAGATGAAAAGAATACCGGAGCATGGGAGATGGTATTGCATCAATTAGCAAATGATTGCGGCATTACTGTTTCTGATGCACGATTGCAAAAATTTACCGGAAAGCATCATACATTTCTGTCTAAGCGATTCGACAGAACAGCTGATGGACGTCGCATTCATTTTGCTTCGGCTATGACACTCCTGGGCCAACGGGATGGCGCTGATTATATAGATGGCGTTGGTTATCTCGATCTGGCTGGGTTTATCATTCAGTTTAGTCCTGCAGCAAAAGAAGATCTTGAACAGCTCTGGCGCAGAATGTTGTTTAATATTTTAGTGTCGAATACCGATGATCATTTGCGTAATCATGGATTTGTTCTTACGGTCAATGGATGGCGTTTGTCTCCCGCTTATGACATGAATCCGAACGAAATGGGCAATGGTTTAACACTGAATATTTCTGAAACCAGTAATGAGCAGGATATCTCTCTAGCCATGGCAACTGCTAATCTTTATCAATTGAAAAAAGATAAAGCTGTAGGTATTCTTAGTGATATTCGGAAGGTAATTTCAGGCTGGCGTGCCGTAGCCAGAAAGTTTGGAATTGGTAACAGTGAAATTGAACAAACGAAGAGGGCATTTCGATTGGTGGAAAATAGTTAACGGATAAAGCAGAGACATAAATCAGCGGGGTATGTATGATCGTTATTTCGAAAATCTAATGAGTAAGGTGCCGATCAGCGAATCCGACCGGCAGCAGATAGAGCCTTTTTTAGCCGTCAAAAAGCTTCGTCGCCGGCAGTTCCTCCTGCAGGAAGGGGATGTATGGAAGCAGGTGGCTTTTGTGGAAAAAGGAGCCCTTCGCATGTACACCGTTGCGGAAACCGGAGCAGAGCACATCATCCAGTTTGCTATTGAAGGCTGGTTCATAGGCGATCTCTTCAGCTTTCTGACCGGAGAACCGGCCACTTATACGATAGAGGCGATAGAAGATTCGGACGTAATTGTGATGAGCAAGGCGGATCACGATCATTTGCTGAAAACCTGTCCGGCCTATAGTTCCTTCCACCGGGAGCTGGTCACCGGGGCGTATATCGCCCTTCAGCGCCGACTGAACTCCATATTCAGCCAGTCGCTCGAAGAACGCTACGAATCCTTCATGGTAAAATATCCGAACATCGCGCAGCGCGTTCCCCAGCACATGATCGCGTCTTACCTGGGCCTGACGCCGGAAACGCTCAGTAGGGTACGCCGGCGACTGGCATCCGGGAAATGATATCCATTGATCCGGATCAATATTTTTTCTTGCTTCTGCGCAATGGAATGAGGCAGCAGACCATGCTAGCTTTGCTGAAAATTTACAGCATGAAGAAAGCATTTTTTTTACTCGCCGCTTTTGCCGGCCTGACCGCCTTCACCACCTTCAACGGAGTTTGGAAGAACGATGCAGCTCATTCGCAACTCAGCTTTACCGTTACCCATCTCGGACTGGCAGAGGTAACCGGAACGTTTAATGATTTCGATGTGACCATCACAGCTGCCAAGCCGGATTTCAGTGATGCCTCTTTTGAGCTGACTGCCAAAGCCGCTTCTCTGGATACCCGTGTGGAAGCCCGGAACAATCACCTGAAAAGTGCCGATTTCTTTGATGTTGAGAAATTCCCTACGCTTTCCTTCAAAAGCAACGGCATCAAATCCAGTGGGAAAAATACCTATAAACTTACTGGCAACCTGACCATGCATGGCATAACCAAACCGGTTACATTTGACCTGCTCTATGCCGGCACTATCACCCATCCGATGAGTAAGAAGCCTACGGCAGGATTTCAGCTGACCGGTGTGATCAAACGCTCTGATTTCCAGATCGGCAACGGTTTCCCTGCACCCATGATCAGCGATGAAGTGAAGATCAAGGCAGATGGAGAGTTCGCTCAATAAACATATGCACGATGAAAAAGAAAATCTTATCCGGTCATATTGACCTGAATGCCGATCTCGCGCTGCTCATCGCCCGCGTAACCATTTCGCTGCTGATGCTGGCACATGGTATTCCGAAATTTCAGATGCTGTTGTCGGGAAATACCGAAATATTCCCCTCCGTATTTGGCATGGGTTCATCGCTTTCCCTCGGGCTGACTGTTTTCGCAGAAGTTGTTTGTTCGTTGCTGCTGTTGCTGGGTTTTGGTACCCGCCTGGCCCTGCTGCCATTGATAGTTACGATGCTGGTGGCCGTATTTTTCATCCATGCCAGTGATGAATTTGCGAAAAAAGAACTGGGGCTGCTGTACCTCTCAGCGTATCTGGTTCTGCTCTTTGCGGGAAGCGGTAGATATGCGGTTGACCATGCCCTTTTGCGCGACAGATGAACAGAAAGCAATTTTTGAAGACCTTCGCTTTAAGCGTTTCAGGTATGACTACTCTATCAGCCTTCAATCAGTTTACCCGTGACCTACCTGAACAGGACCCGCTTATGCCGGTCCTGTTCATAGGCCATGGCTCTCCCATGAATGGTATCCAGGATACGGAGTTCAGTCGCCGCTGGACCAAAATGGCAAAGGAGATCCCCGTTCCCAAAGCGGTACTAGTGGTATCCGCCCACTGGTTTACCCGCGGTACCAAAATCACGGCGATGGATTTCCCGAAGACCATCCATGATTTCGGTGGATTTCCCCAGGAGCTGTTTGACGTGCAGTATCCGGCACCGGGACATCCGGTCCTCGCGCAGGAAACAGCGGAGCTGCTCCATTCGGCAAAGGTGGAGCTGGATCACGACTGGGGGCTGGATCACGGTACCTGGACGGTGGTGCGGCACATGTATCCGCAGGCGGATATTCCGGTGCTGCAGCTCAGCATCGACTATACGAAAGGTCCGCAGTACCACTATGATCTGGCGAAAGAACTCTACAGCCTCCGCAAAAAAGGCGTACTCATCATTGGCAGCGGCAATATGGTGCACAATCTTCGGATGGTGGCCTGGAATCGGCTGGAAGAATCATATGGGTATGACTGGGCCCTGCAAATGAATGACAGGTTCAAACAGCTGATCAGCGAAGGTCATCACGATCCGCTGATCCGGTACGAAAAACTGGGCAGGGAAGCCCTGCTGGCCATTCCCACACCTGAGCATTATCTCCCGCTGTTGTATACGCTGGGCGTAAAGGGCGCAAAAGACAGCGTATCGTTTTTCAATGATAAGGCTATGGCGGGTTCGCTCACCATGACCAGCGTACGGCTGGGCTGATTTACCGAATCAGTACCAGCGTCTGTTTTTGCCGGATCGTCACGTCGTCTGACGTTGTGTATTCACAAACAGAGATGAACACGCCGCCGTTCTGTTCTTCACTCCGGATCATACCATTCCAGCCAACGCCCAGTTTATCGGTCTGGAAAACCAACTCACCAAAACGGTTAAAGATCTGAAATTTTATGGAACGAATGTTACACCCATTGACAATCGGCATGGCCACATCGTTCTTCCCATCTCCGTTGGGCGTAAAAGCAGTAGGTATGGCGATGCATTTTTCCGGTGGATTGCAGGCTTTGGCCTGGACGACTGCCTGAGCCTGAACCGGACAATTGTCTTCGTCGGCCGCCATGACCACCACATTTTTCCTGCTTTCAGCAATGAACAGACTGGCGGATGTGCCCTGACCGGGAATGTTCCAGCTAATGTTTTTCAACCGGTTCAACTCTCCGTTCAACTGAAGCGGCAGCGTTTCGCCATAGCATAGAGTTGTATCAGCAGGGAAAATGGAGAAGGTTGCCTGCTTTTTGAACTGAATAGTAACATTATTAGATAGTATGCATCCATTGACATCTTTTACCTGAAGTGTATGATTTCCGGGTGTTACATTGTTGAACTGGGCAGCTGTCCCGAATGGTCCATTATCCAGCGCATACTGAACCGGCAACGTGCCACCCATCACGCTGACCACCCGCAGGGATCCACGTGTTTTGCCACAGAAAGCATCTTCCACCTGGGTGGTGAAGGCCGATGGACCGTCTACATGCGGAACGCTGACGGCTGCTTTTTTCAGCACACAACCGTTGGCATCGCGGATGAATACATCATACGAGCCGCTGCTTAGTCCTGAAAACGCCAGGTTATTATATGCCTGCTGATCCAGCGACCAGCTGTACGGTGCTTTTCCACCGGTGAT
>CANHUD010000136.1 GCA_947463665.1 Sphingobacteriales bacterium | reverse complement strand
GCGGCTCCGATCGTGTTTCCTGTATTGGTTCCAATATCGGCAACCGTAGCGCCTGCAATGGATATTCCAGTAAAGTCGGAAGTTCCTGCGTTGGTCCAGTTGAAATTTTGTATGGTATTGCCCTGTATGCTGTTGGCCGTGCCGGTAGCGGTGGTCAACGAAATGGCTGTGAAGGCATTATTCTGGGCGGTTTTGGTCCAGGCTGTACCGCCACAAAGCACTGTGTTACCGCCGATGTAATTGCCTGAGACAGTGAACCCGTTACCATTGCCGGTAGCGGCACTGATCAGGATCACGTTGTAATTCACTGCAGCAGCTGCTGTAAAAGACGCCGTTTCATAAAAACTGTTGTCCGAAATGGTGAAAGTGCTGTTGTTGCTGCTGATGCTGATGCCTTGAGAAGCAGTCGATGTACTCAAAAAATCGTAAAAATTATTGTTGCTTATCGTGTTATTATCGTTGTTCTTTAGAGATGTACCCAATGCATATACGGCATTCAGCGGCCGGCTGGCATTGGCGGCATTGGTAATGTTATTATAAGAGATGGTGTTGTTATCGTTGCCTGAAGTACCCGTGGTCGTGCTGAAAAAAACAATCCCCGCTGCTGCGTCGGTAGAGGATCCTTTCAGTATACAATAATTTACGGTGTTGGAGGTTGCATCATTAATGAAACGGATGGTGGATGTACCTGCCGTGGCTACCGCACTGGTATTCGTAATGGTAAGACTTGTAGTGCTGCCCGTGGCGTTCACCCGTCCATCGATGGTCACATTGTCGGCACCGTTGAGGTTGATCAATGGTGCGGCCAGTGCCCCGGAAATACTCAACCCCGTTGTGGTGGGGTAAATATTGATGCTGGTGTAATAAGGTGCCGATGCGGAAGTTGCGGCACTCGCAGTGAGAGATGCCGATGCCGTTTCAGTAGTGCTGTTATTGATTTTTATGACTATATCACCCTTGTGGGTGCCCGTGTTGATGGCGTCAAATGCCCCCTTCAGGGTAGTGAATGAGCCTGAGGCAGTACCCGTTGTGGCGGTGAGGGTTACCTGGGAAAAGCCCGCCATCTGGCACAACAGAAGCAAGCCGGATAAAAGGATGTTCAAGAAAAGATTTTTTCTCATAAAACAACTGATTGTTAGTTTTCGTACGTCTTTTGTTTGAATTGTTTGCAGATGTTGACAGGGTGTCTAACGTGGGTACGTACGAAAATGCAATGAAAAATCAGCGTTGAAAAAAAATCAACGCAAAACACTGTTTCAGTTTTTAATATGTAACAAGTCGTTGTTGCATTTTAAAATATGCAACAGCTGCCCATTTTTAATGGATTAATCATCAATCATTTACGATTTGAAGAAAAAATGAAGGAGTAGAGATGAACGGGTAAGCGTCGCATTCAGGCAGCTTTGCACAGTGGGGATTTAACCGTGTACAAAAGAGGGAAATACAGAAGAAATGGAAAAGGAAGGATGACCAATCAAATCAAACCTTTCAACTTACAATACTCGGTTGGTGTTTGCCCCATATTCATTTTAAAAGCACGGATAAATGTATGGCGTGAGGAGAATCCACATTGTGATGCGATGCCTTCAAAGGAATGCTTCTTCAGAGATCCTTCAGTGATTAATTGTAGAGAATGCCTTATCCTCAGGTTATTGCGCCACTCTGAAAATGATGATTTGTGAATATTGCTGAAAAAAAAGGCCAGGTGGTGCAGAGGTATCCCGGACATGTTGGATATACGCTCCATCTTGAACTCGTGATCAAGGAATAGTCTTTCATCTTCAGCCTTTTTAATGGATAGCTCAATTTCAGCAATATAGGCTGGAGTATAGAACGATGGTATGCTTTTGTTGTCGTCGTTAGTCAATTCCGGTGCTATTTCCCCATCATCAAGAAGTGGTTGGACGGCCGTAACCGTTCTTTCAAAAGGGAGGCCATACAAAATCTGGGGAATCAGCAGCAACACCAAATTAAGCATCAAGAAACCAAAAGACATGAATAAAAGATAGAGGTAATTTGTCTCCAGGAACAGTGCTTTACTTTGTAACGTAACCACATTATATACCCCGATAATGAGGAAGAATGCCTGGAAACTGAAAAATCCACAGAAAACGATTAGCCAATTACGGATGATATTGTATTGTTTGGTGTAAAGAATGCGCTGCTTTAGTTGTTGCTTATATCTGTAAAAAGTATACCAATTCAACAATACATAGACAAAGATATGAATAGCCTTGATGATTTTATTTTGGTTAGGGGATAAAAGGCTATTGATACGATAAGTTGGATTAAACCAAGAGTTACTTCTGATGTTTTCAGCTATTGCCAACTTATGCTCCCAACTGGAAAACAGTAATGGCATTGTACCTGAAAAAGCAACAACAAAAAGTGAGAAATGGAGAAAGTCGGCTTTTGATAAACTTGAATCATCACTTAGAATGCTTCGAATATAAAAATATGAAAGGGGGCAAATCAAAAAATAAAAACTTGGGACCACCGTTTCGAAAAGCGCAATGACGGAAAGGTTTTGATTAAATAGAAAAACATCTATGGTCAGGAAAAAAAGTGATGAAAAGAAAAGTGCACCTGACAGATACCGGTTGGCTGACTTGTACCCTTTGTTGAAACCCAACAACAGAAGAGACAAGAACATCCCTGCCAGGCAATTATAGAGTAAGGGGGAGTTCAAAATAGTAAAATTGTAATTTTAAGGCTGTAAAGTTACAGTTATCAACACTAGCGTTGTGTTGTAAGTCAACCATTTCCAATTGATTATCACGTTGTTCTTTGAAATACTGTTATTGGCATTTTTGTAAACAGTTGATTTACAGTCACTTTTTAGAACCTCAAGATGCTCAATACTTGTAATATTTCGTAAAAGATATTTTGTCATAAATCGCTTCTTCGCTATGGCCACCAGCACATATATGGAGTGTCCACCGGAAGAAATTGCGCAGAAATACAATTACTCCTACGACGCTTCTAATGTTCAAATTGATTTGTAAGATATTATTTCACTGGATTTGCTTCCAAAATCCAGTTATCTTTTGCCGGATATCAGATGCACCTGTTTCCGGATATTCTCTCCCCAGATGCGATATCCATCTTCATTATAATGAAGGTTATCGTCCAGATACAAGGATTTGTCAGGTTTACCATCAACCCCTAAGAATCTATTGGAAGAAGAAACGTAATGCAGTCCTTCCGTTCGATCACAAAATTCTTTGATCATCCTGTTCGCCTCCTGTATCTGAGGCCACACCTTCCAGCGCCGCTCACTGGGTGAGATTTCCAGCCAGGTAACAGGTACCGAAGGGTAACGCTGCCGGATGACACTGACGATGTATTTGAAAAGCTCCAGTACCTGAAGCGGTGTTTTATCTCTGGGACCCGCAACGATATCATTGCCCACATAAAAGAAAATTGCTTTGGGCTGATGTGGATAAATGATTTCCTCCGCATAATACGCCACATCTGCCAGATTAGAACCGCCGAAACCCCGATGAATGATATCCTTATATCGAAGATCTTCCCGAATATTTTTCCAGAGACGTATGTAAGAACTACCCAGAACCAGAATAGCCTTCTTTCCATGTTTTTCCTGCTGATTCAATACGTCAAATGCCTCAATCTCCGAAGCCCACCGCTTCACTCCTTTATCATTGTCCCTAACATGAATGGATAAACGTGTATATAACCAGTCGGCCATCTCTGCTACACAACTATCCAGTTTCTTTTTGTCTGAATCCAGTGTATGCCCTGCTCCATAGAAGGGTCGCCACGTGGTTGGAATACCCATTGCCAGGCAACGCTGGTAGGTTATGTAAGGGCCTTGTCCCAGTCCGTGATAACTGTACGAACTGTCGTACGGAACTGTTTTATCCGCTGTTCCTGCCGTATTGTACAAAGGTGCATCCCCTTCGTTGATCCATCGGGCATCCATCATCGATCCCCAGAGATTCATGACTCCGTGTACCGTTGAGGAAAAACCTTCGTACCCCTCCCCTTCCAGTGAACCCCATCGGCTTGTATTAACCGAAACAGGTATATCCTCCTGATTCATATAGCCTGCTGCTAAACTGGTCATGGCACCGGCAGAAGTACCGCTTACAAATACCTGTGCAGTATCGATCCCGAAGCGTACAGCATTGGATTTAAGAAACCGAATCGCAGTACGGGCATCCTGCTGGGCCCGATAAAGTGCCTCCGCATAATCGGCATTGGTGTTAGTGGGTGCAATACCAAGACGGTAACTGATGCTGGCCGTAACGTAACCACGTTTGGTAAAAGCCTGACAGATCTGTTTTGCCATTCCGGTTTTTCGGCTTCCATTCCGGAAGCCGCCACCATGAATGAAGACAACCATCGGTCTGCGGCTAAGGGTGTCGAGAACCGGCATATACAGATCCAGCAAGAGTTTTTCTTCTTCACCCTTCAGGTTGATACGTTGGGTATACTGAATGTCCACCATCGAATCAATACTGGTAAAAACAGGTTTTTTAAAGCGTTGTGCCTGAGCAATTGGTGTTACTGAAAAAAAGCACAGTACAGCGAAAAAGCGGAGTAAAAGCATGGCCTTAATTTTATCAATTGATGGTAAGTATAATCTGAAAAACCGTTCCTACACCCGGTTCCGTTGAAAGCACTTTCAACTTGCCTCCATGGTATTCCTCAATGATGCGCTTCGACAGAGTCAGGCCAAGCCCCCAGCCTCTTCTGCGAGTTGTATACCCTGGCTGAAAAATCCGACTCGCCTGAGCGGATGTCATTCCTTTGCCATCATCCTTAACCAGAATAATAACCTTTTCTGATAGCACAGATACTTCAACAGAAATATTCCCCTGTCCGTCAACTGCATCCAGTGCATTCCGCAATAAATTTTCAATCACCCACTCAAAAAGCGGATATGATAACGGAATCTGCAAAGCCGGAATCGCAGATACAACCTGAATGGATACTTTAACCGGAGCCCTTTTCCGGATGTACTCCACCACCTGCTGAACCGCTGCTACAATATCCCGTTTCTCTAATACCGGTGTACTGCCTATTTTAGAGAAACGGTCCGATACGAGTTTAAGTCGGGTCACATCTTTTTCCATTTCATCTACCATGGTGGCATCGGCTCCATTTTCGCGCAACATTTCCACCCAGCCATGCAGGGCCATAACGGGAGTACCCAGCTGATGCGCTGTTTCCTTTGCCATACCTGCCCAGAGCTGGTCCTGGATGGCTTTATGCCGGGTTCTTACGGCGTTGAGTGTGACCATAATAAACAATGCCACAATTATAAGCTGGACATACGGATAATAAACCACCTGCTGCAGAAGGCGGGATTCACCGTAATAATATTTATTGTAGACAGTGGAATCATCGCTCAGATGGGTGATGATGGGTGTTCGTTTGGAAAACTCCTTTAGTTTACGCGGTAAATAGGCAGGATCGGAGGCCACGCGGGCAGAATCGAGATGAAGGTAATTGGTGATGCTGTCCTTTTCATTGGTTTCAATCACCGGAATGGCCTGCTGATCAGCCAGGATCAGAGAGGCGAAGGTAATATCGGTCTCATTGGAGGCACGGGCAATGAACCGATGTGCTTCTGCCCAAACTTCAATTGTTTTCCGCTCATTGGCGGCTATTTGTCGGGCCAGAAAGCGGGAATAAAACAAAGTGGCCACCACAATGGATATGGCCAGTACAGAAAGACCAATGCGCCAGTTGATCCCTTTCATTTCAGCAAGATACAGCATCCCAACATGAAAACACCTCTGCGAGGGATATCGGATTTGAGTGTATTTTTGAACCGATCAAATCTTAACTAGTGGCAGTACCTACGGTTGCAATTGTGATTCTGAACTGGAATGGCCGGTCGTACCTCGAACGATTCCTTCCATTTATTTTGCCTACGCTATCGGAAAATGAGCATCTCTGGGTGGCGGATAATGCCTCTTCTGATGATTCGGTAGATTTTCTCTCAGAACACTTTCCTTCGGTACACATTTTACAAAATCCCGAAAATGAAGGATTTGCCAAAGGGTACAACACCGCCCTGAAACAGATCAAGGCCGATTATTACGTACTGTTGAATTCAGATGTGGAAGTCACAGCCAACTGGATACAGCCTGTGATTCAGCTGATGGAAACGGATCTGAAGATTGGAGCCGTACAGCCAAAGATCCTTCAATACACCAACCGGAATAAATTTGAATATGCCGGTGCGGCCGGTGGCTGGATAGACGCATTTGGTTACCCGTTCTGCAGAGGCAGGGTCTTTGATTACTGTGAAACGGACCATGGACAGTACGATGAACCGGTGCCGGTTTTCTGGGCCAGTGGGGCTGCCATGTTTGTTCGGTCCAGCGCCTTCCATGAAGCAGGAGGATTCGACCCGTTCTTTTTTGCCCATCAGGAAGAGATCGATCTTTGCTGGCGGCTGCAACGCATGGGCTATATCATTTATGTATGTCCTCAGTCGGTGGTCTATCATGTGGGTGGTGGGACCCTTCCAAAGGGAAACGCAAAAAAAGTTTACCTCAATTTCAGGAACAATCTTATCATGCTGAGCCGGAACCTCCCACTGTCTGAAAAGCTTTGGGTCATCCCCGTTCGTTTTCTGCTGGATGCCATTAGTGC
>CANHUD010000135.1 GCA_947463665.1 Sphingobacteriales bacterium | reverse complement strand
CGCCAGCAGGGAAAAGAGGGTGGCCGGATGAGAAGTTAAGGATCCTGTATCGGTTTGATCCATTGTTATGCGAACGGGGAATTGTTTAGACGCAACTAAGGAAGCAGCATTTTTGGTGCTATCCAGACTGGTTTCCAGAAACTCCGGCAGGAACATGGCTTCTCTGTTCGTCATTTTCTGATCGATGGTAGCTCCTAACAGCAGATCGATTCCGAGTTTACTCCAGGGCATCCGGCCTTTATCCAGGTAATGATGCAGGGCTTCCCTGAACGTTCGTCCATCTGCCTGTGGAATTTGGCCGTTTATGTAAGAGGAATCCCGGAATCGTTCGATAATATCCCTCAAACGGGTAGTGCAGTTATCATAAAGAAAATCGTATCGGTAATACCGGTTTTCTTCTGCCATATTGTTCCAGACAAACTGCTGAAGGGCTGTTTTCTGCTGGCAGGAGAGGGCAAGAAATTGTTCTGCAATGGTTCGGCCATCTGCTGCATATGCGTTTATAAAATCAGGATAATGATTCTGAGACAGGAAATAAAGCAGTTTGCCATTTACGAATTTGGAATAGAATTCCGGATCACCAAAATCGAATGTTCCGTAATTATAGACAATATCCGTTCCTGTTTGCTGATCCCGAATTCTTAGGGCACTATGACCGAAAATAGAATAGAGTTCAGATCCTGGCGAACAGGTCAGCAGACTGACCTGCAGGCTACAGGAATCCTGTGCCCTGACAGCATGCTGGAGCAGCAGGACCAGCAGAGGCAGTATGATCCGCAGTTTATTTACGGCTGTAATTCGGAGCTTCTTTGGTAATGTCCACATCGTGTGCATGAGATTCTTTCATACCGGCGTTGGTGATCTTGATGAATTGTGCCGACTCCTGCAGGGTCGCTACATCTTTAGCCCCGCAATAGCCCATCCCGGCACGGAGACCGCCTACATACTGAGCAATCACTTCGCTGAGGTAGCCTTTATATGCCACTCTTCCTTCAATGCCTTCCGGCACCAGTTTTTTCACATCGTCTTCCACATCCTGGAAATAGCGGTCGCCACTGCCTTTCTGCATGGCACCGATGGAGCCCATACCCCGATATTGTTTGAATTTACGTCCTTCGTAAATGATCGTTTCACCCGGACTTTCCTCAACGCCGGCGAAGACGGATCCCATCATGACTGATCCTGCTCCGGCGGCAAGTGCTTTTACCACATCTCCGGTGAAGCGGATACCGCCATCTGCAATTACAGGTACGTTAAGTTCTTTTAGTGCATTTGATGCTTCCATGATCGCAGTGATCTGCGGGATACCGGCTCCTGCCACAATACGGGTGGTACAGATAGAACCGGGACCGATTCCCACTTTAACGCCATCCGCACCGGCTTCGGCCAGTGCTCTGGCGCCGGCGGCTGTTCCAACATTGCCGGCGATTACCTGAAGTTTGGGGAAGTTTTTCTTGACTTCTTTTAACGCGCTGATGACCCCTTTGGAATGACCATGGGCGCTATCCAGACAAACCACATCCACTCCGATCTGCTGGAGCGCATAGGCCCTGTCGAGCATATCTCCTGTGATACCCAGTGCCGCTCCGGCCAGTAATCGGCCATATCCGTCTTTAACGGCATTCGGGAAACTCAGTAATTGCAGGATATCCCTATAGGTGATCAGCCCGATGAGTTTTCCGGTAGTGTCCACCACAGGAAGTTTCTCGATCTTGTATTTCTGAAGAATGATCTCCGCTTTTTTGAGATCCGTTCCTTCGGGTGCGGTAATGAGGTTTTCAGAAGTCATTACCTCGCTCACTTTTTTATGAGGCGTTCGTTCGAACCGCAAGTCCCGATTGGTCAGGATGCCAACCAGATGGTTTTGTGCATCCACTACCGGAATGCCGCCGATTCGATTTTCCTTCATAAGACGCAGTGCATCTCCGATGGTGGCATCTTCCCTAAGGGTTACCGGATCCAGGATCAGACCGCTTTCGCTGCGCTTGACTTTACGCACCTGTTCTGCCTGTCGTTCAACCGACATGTTCTTATGCAGAATACCGATGCCGCCTTCTCGTGCCAGTGCAATGGCGAGTTGTGCTTCTGTTACGGTATCCATAGCCGCTGAAAGGAAAGGAACGTTCAGTGTGATGGATTTTGTAAGCCTTGTACTAATGCTAACTTCTCTTGGTAATACTTCGGAGTATGCAGGAACCAGCAGTACGTCATCGAAGGTCAGTCCTTCGCCAAAAAATTTTCCGGGAAATCTGTCTTGGAATGGAGTGATTGAAGATGCCATGTGCAAAGATAGCATAAGGAGGGCAATTCCGGCAAATTTTGACGCTCGGTCTTATATTAGAGAAGTAAACTGATTTCCCGAAAGCCGTTTGCAAAGGTTTTGCAGCTCCAGCTGAAGGATTGCCGTATGAAACCGATGAGGCGGTAACCCGGAAAGGACCATCAGCCGGTCGATCTGCATCGTTCCGTGCTCTTTCAGCTGTTTCAGAATGATTCGTTCCTCGTCTGATTGTTCCGCAAATAAGGAAGGGGCAGACGGCGCTTTCTTTACGGGTTCATCCTTCCAGTTCATGTATTCCATCAGATCTTCCGGCGAAAGGGTCAGTCTTGCCTTATTATCGCGTATCAGTACGTTACAGCCTCTGCTCTGTGAATCGTTCAGCCGGCCAGGGATGGCAAAGATATCCCGGTTGTAACTCAGGGCAATTTCTGCGGTGATCATACTGCCGCCTTTGACATCTGTTTCCACTACCAGCAGGGCATCGCACATACCCGCCACTATTCTGTTTCTGCGTGGAAAATTCTGTTTGTCGGGCTTGGTTCCCCACGGAAACTCTGTGAGTACTCCACCGTTTTCCATCATTTCTCTGGCCAGTCCGGCGTGCAGTCCCGGGTAGATCGTATGCAGGCCATTGGCCAGAACGGCAACGGTTGGCAGTCCAAGATTCAGGGCTGTCCGGTGGGCCTGGTAATCGATGCCATAGGCGAGTCCGCTGAGGATCAATGGTTGTGCGTTTTGTATCTCTTTCAGGTACATATCCACGAGCTGACGCCCCTGTTCTGTTGGTTTTCGGGTGCCTACAACTGCCAGCACCCGGTTGGGATTCAGATTCATCCGGCCTTTGGCAAAAAGCAGGAGCGGGGGATCGTCGCAGTTTTTGAGTTTCTCCGGAAAGTTTTCTGAAGTGAAAGGCAGGATATTTATACCGGCTCTCCGCGTTTCCGAAACCGTTTGTTCACAGGATTTGAAATCGGTGAAGTTCCGTATGTTCAGGGCACGGACCCTACCGATTCCGGGAATTTCTTCCAGCAATCGGGCAGGTGTTCGGAATACGCGGGCGTAACTGCCAATGTGTTCTGCCAGCATACGCGCCTGTACGGGACCGATCTGAGGAATGCTGCTGAGTGCCAGGGCATGAATGATTTCTTCGTCGTCTGTCATGCCCCAAAACTAGCCAGCGGGATTGTCTATTTTCGGGTGACTTCCACCTCGGTTCTCCTGTTTTTTGCCCGTCCTTCTTCCGTGTTGTTATCGGCTACGGGTTGTGTTTCTCCGAATCCTTTGGCGGTAAGTCTACCCGCATCGATTCCTTTGCTGATCAGGTACTCCATCACAGCACGGGCCCTGCGCTCGGAGAGTTGCAGGTTATCAGCATCTGCACCAATGGCATCGGTGTGGCCTTTGATCCGGATAGCCATAGAGGGATTTTCCTGTAACAGTGCCAGCAGGATGTCCAGTTCCGCTTCACTTTCTTTTTTCAGGTCGTGTTTACCGGTTTCGAAGAAAATATTTTTTAGAACGATGTTAACCGCTGCTTCAATGGGTTTGAGTGGAATATCGATCGTGTAGGTGGAGTCGGAGGGGCGGGCGGCCAGCGGAAAACGTTCGGTATAGAAAAGATAACCTTTTCGGTTAACAGTGAAGGCGTAGTCTTTTCCGGTAGGCAGGGTGATCAGGTAGTAACCTTCTTCATCCGTTTGTACTTTCGATATTCGCTGACCGGTCAGCAGATCCTTCAGTTCTACGGCACTGGGTAGTCCGATAGTGGTTTTTTCGTCGAACACCTTTCCTTTTATCCAGAGGGTTCTCACCGGGCGGATGTCATCGCGCAGCGAAAATTTGTATAAATCAAGGGCTCCTCTGGAGTCCGACCGGTCGCTGGCGTAGTAGGCGGTCTGGCCATCGGCGGTTACGAAAAGGGTGGCTTCATCGTCGATGGTATTGATCGGATATCCGAGGTTTTGCGGGGTTCCCCAATGACCGTCAGCGTCTTTCCGAACCAGAAAAAGATCCATTCGTCCATAGCCATCCAGTCCGTCGGAGCCAAAGTAGAGGGTCTGGTTATCGGCATGAATGAAAGGGGAGTTTTCATTTCCGGACGTATTGATTTTAGGGCCCATATTGAGCGGTGGTCCCCATTTGCCATCCGGCATCAGGTAGCATACATAAAGATCCGAGCCTCCGTATCCATCCGGGCGGCGGGCGGAAAAATAAAGGGCTCTTTTATCCGGGGCGATGGAAGGCTGCGATTCCCAGTTGCGGGTGTTGATGGCATCACCGATGTTGAGGGGAGCGCTCCATCCTTTTCGAGTGAGCAGGGAATAATACAGGTCACAGCTTCCCTGTCCGTCCGGCGCATCACAGGAGGTGAACACCAGTACTTTTCCATCCTGGGAAATATTCTGGGCGCCTTCGTTCCGGTCTGTATTCACGCCACCGGGCAGCGGCTTTGCGGCGGACCATTGCCCTTTTTCACCTGCATTTGCTCCGAAAAAGTCTTCATTCGCAAAACCAACCTGCCGGGTGAAAACAAGTTGTTGCTGATCGATCGTGAGGGATGGAAAGATTTCGGGGAATTGGGAATTGATGCTGTCGCCCAGATTTTCCGGGGTAAATTCATAATTGCCTATGGGGTGATTTTTTTCCTGCTGAAGGGCGAAGCGGTAGCATTTACGGCGGTATTCACCTGCTTTCCGGCTATTTTCATTCAGGTTGGGTAGCTGGAGGAACTTTTCCACGGCGGTTAGAGCCTCCTGAAACTGACCGGTACCGGCAAGGTTGATCGAATAGGGCAGCTGGTAATCTGCGGTATAGACCGAATCTAACAGGATGGCCTGTTCGTAATCTGCCACGGCACGGGGGTAATCGCGCAGCTGACCGTGCAGACCCGCACGCGATAGCCAGCCGTCGACGAAACGTTTATCGGCGGAGAGCGCTTTATCCACGAGGGTAATGGCATCCCGGTAGCGGCCTTCGTCTGCCGCTTCGATGGCCTGCTGGTAGATTTTCTGTACCTGTTTGCTGACTTTTTGCGGATCGTATCCCTGGGCAAGGGAAGAAACACCGGTAATCAGAAAGAGCAGGCAAAGGAACATAAATCTTGGCATGATCCGAATATACGCCACGATTGTTTAATGGTACGTTAAGACCTGCTCAGGGGACGTGAATATACTTATGCATCTGGAGGGAGAATCTCCATTCCGGGTGTGCTTTGATATAGTCAATGATCAGTGGCGTCATCTCTGCAGATTTTTCCCATTCCGGCTGCAGATAACGTTTGCAGTTGGCGTTAATAGTTGCAGCATGTTTTTCCGCCCAGTCGAAGTCAGACTTATGATAGATGACCACTTTTAATTCATGAGCGAGCGGAAGATTTTCTGCCAGCGGCGCTTTGAATTTTTTGGGCGAAATACAGATCCAGTCGGCATTCCCGGAAACCGGATACGCGCCGGAGGTTTCGATGTTCACCGTAAGGCCCTGTTGATGCAGGGCATCGATCAGGGGTGTAAGATCATACATGAACGGTTCTCCTCCGGTGATGACCACCAGTTGGGCCGGAGTACTGGCGATGAGTTCCAGCATTTCGCGGATGGAGGTTTGCGGATGAGCGTTCCGATCCCAGCTTTCTTTCACATCGCACCATAAGCAGCCGACATCACAGCCGGCAAGCCGGAGAAAATAGGCTGCTTTTCCCTGGTGAAATCCTTCGCCCTGAAGAGTGTAAAAATGTTCCATCAGGGGGTATTGGACAGATAGATCAGGTAGTTGTTCCATCATATGCTGCTCCGCTGTTCACAGGCCTGTAAAGTATTCATGAGTAAGGCCGCGATGGTCATCGGGCCAACGCCTCCGGGAACCGGCGTAATGTAGCTGCATTTGGGGGATACATTCGTATAATCTACGTCGCCTTTGATGGCAAAGCCTGATTTTTTCGATGGATCTGCCACACGGGTGATGCCCACATCGATTACTACGGCGCCATCTTTCACCATATCGGCCGTAAGAAATTCGGGTTTGCCCAGAGCCGCTACGATGATATCGGCCTGCAGACAAAGTTCTTTCAGATTGGGGGTGTGGGAGTGACAAACCGTAACGGTACAATTGCCGGGATAATTGTTCTGGTTCAGGAGAATGCTGATCGGTCTCCCCACAATGTTGCTTCTGCCGATAACCAGTGCGTGTTTACCTTTTGTTTCGATCCGGTAATGTTCCAGCATAAGGAGGATGCCATAAGGAGTGGCCGGGTAGAAGGCGGGTAACCCCTGGACCATTCTTCCAACCGATTCCGGATGAAATCCATCTACATCTTTATCCGCATCAATGGCATTGATCACTTCCTGTTCGGAAATATGGGCGGGCAGCGGGAGTTGCACCAGAATGCCATCCACATCCTCCTG
>CANHUD010000134.1 GCA_947463665.1 Sphingobacteriales bacterium | reverse complement strand
CTCAAAAAAGCCCTAAAAATGTGCGAAAAGCCAAAAAAACGGTGGATATTGCGTGCATAACTTGTGAATTAGTCTGTAATGGTGGCATTATGATAGACATGAAGGCGTTTCCTAACCCAAGAACGATTCGAATAGCGGATTTTAACTACGATTTACCGGAAGATCGGATAGCAAAATTCCCACTGGAGCAGCGCGATAGTTCCCGATTGCTGGTCTGGAAAGACGGACAGATACAGGAAGACATCTACCGAAACATTGCGGACTACCTCCCGGAAGGCAGTACGCTGGTCTTCAACAATACCAAAGTGGTGGAAGCCCGCATCCTTTTCCGCAAACCATCCGGAGGCCTGATTGAAGTATTCGCCCTTGAACCGGACGAGCGATATCCGGACATTCAGACGGCCATGCTGGAAAAAAAAGAAGTTTACTGGAAATGCCTCGTAGGTGGCGCCAGTAAATGGAAAAAAGGAATGATTCTCGAAAAATCAGTGGAAGAAGATACGCTTTCGGCAGAAATTACCGCCCACCTCGCAGATTGTTTCCTGATCCGCCTGTGGTGGAACAACCCTGAAGCTACCTTTGCCGAAATCCTTCACCAGGCAGGCATTATCCCCCTGCCGCCTTATCTCAAAAGAGAATCAGAAGCAGCCGATTCCGAACGCTATCAGACAATCTACGCACAGGCAGAAGGATCTGTTGCCGCTCCCACAGCCGGCCTTCATTTTACAGATCATATCTTTCAGCAGCTGCAGCAGAAAAAAACCAATATCCAGTACGTTACCCTGCATGTGGGTGCCGGCACCTTCAAACCGGTGAAATCCGAACAACTGGAAGGACACGATATGCATGCAGAATTCATCGATGTAGATATCCAGACACTCCGCGAATTATCTGCCACCCCACAGGTTTATGTGGTAGGAACCACCTCGCTCCGAACACTCGAATCCCTCTACTGGATGGGTGTAAAGTGCAGCCATCAGCCGGATCTCACACTGGCAGAACTGGAAATGCAGCAATGGGAGATCTATGATAAATGGATCAGCCAAAAAATACCGGCTGAATCAGCAATTAATAACCTGATCGGTTATATGGAAAAAAGACAAATGACCCGCCTGATCTGTAAAACCAGATTGCTGATCACTCCGGGATATCCATTAGGACTTGTAAAAGGAATCGTCACAAATTTTCACCAGCCGCAATCAACGCTATTGCTCCTGATAGCAGCATTCACGGGAGAAAAATGGAAGGAAATCTATCAGCATGCCCTCGATAACGGCTACCGCTTTTTAAGTTACGGTGATGGAATGATCATTCTTTAAAAACTAATCGGCCAGGGGAAAACTTAAGGTGAACCTGCTGCCTTTACCAGGTGTACTTTCTACCGAGATCTTGCCTTCATGGGCATCCACCAGGGTTTTCACATAACTCAGGCCAAGTCCAAAACCTTTGACATTGTGAATGTTGCCGGTATGGGCGCGGTAAAACTTCTCAAAAATCCGGCTTACCGTTTCCCGATTCATGCCAATACCATTGTCTTCTATCTCCACCACCAGCCGCTTCTTGCTGTTCCGGGTCGAAATACGAACCTGAGGAGGCACATTCTCCTTGCAGTATTTAATGGCATTGTCTACCAGATTGTTCATAAGATTCGGGAAATGAACATCATCCCCCCTTACTTTATCGTCTGAAGCCATTAAATCCAGCTGAACCGTACCGTTCTTTTCCGCAAGCTGCAATTCAAAGTGCGATAAAACATGCCGTATCACCTCATGTACATGCAGGTTTTTCATGGATAACTGAATCTCATTGCGATCCAGTAACGCCGCCTGAAGGATGGTTTCCACCTGCCGGTTCATCCGCTTGTTCTCTTCCTTGATCACACCACTGAAATACGCAAATTTCTCATCGTTAGCCCTTACCTGTGGACTTCGTATGGCATCAGCCGCGAGAGAAATCGTTGCCAGCGGCGTCTTCAGCTCATGGGTCATATTGTTGATGAAATCCGATTTGATCTCACTCAGCTTCTTCTGTCGGATCAACGCCTGCAGCGTAATAAAAAATGCAGCCAGAATAATGATGGTAAATAAAATAGCACCGGTAATCATCCAGCCTAACGACCTGAAAATGATTTTCTTGAAATCGGAAACGACCACGATCAGTGTCTCCCCGGGCGATAAACTCTCCGCCTGTGACCCCTCCAGCGCATTCACAGGCCAGTAATAAACCAAATGGTTAAGGGTATCTTCCAGTGCCTGCTCGTAGCGTCGCTCAAACTGGGCCGACTGCAGATCATAGCCGAAATTATTGTCTTCCCGCACAATCGCAAACTCAAAACGAGTCTGCTTCATACCATGACGCTCAAAGGCTTTCTTTAGCAGGTCATACATCTGGAAAGCAGTGTAGCGCTGCGCGATGGAAGGCACCCGTAAAAATGGCTGTGTTGGATCCGGCTTCCACTCCGACAAAAGATTGGGGGTCAGGATACTCGAGAAATTACTTTTTTCCTCCTGAAGGGTAGCCTGTATCTCATACATAGCAATCTCCAGATTTTCCCTGGTCTGCTCCTCCCGTATCAACAAACTGTTCTTTATCCACGAAACCTGCAACACGATGATGCCTATTAGCGACAACGTGATCAGAATAGTGATAATGGTAAACAGTTTTTTCATCGGACAGGTAAAATTACAGCGTTACAGGGCTGAATGGCTCCGTTTTAATCCTTTCTTAACGAAGCTTTACCGTTCAACCTTTTCCCTGCCTGCAAAATAACGCTAAATTCAACGCTCTCCTGCACAACACCCTTGGAAATATTCATAGATTAAGTTATATTACCACTATGGAAACACTTCATCCAGGTAATATGCTCATTGCAGAGCCTTTTCTGAAAGATCCGAACTTCAGCAGAACGGTAGTCATCCTCTGTGAATCCCTGCCCGAAGGCAGTGTAGGTTTCGTGCTCAGCAGAACTCTGGAATCCACCCTCGCCGAACTGCTCCCGGATGTTACCAAACTACCGATACCCGTACACTATGGAGGCCCTGTACAACAGGATACGCTTCATTTTCTGCACAGAAAACCAGATCTCATAAACGGAGGAATGCCCCTTAACCAGGAGGTTCACTGGGGAGGTGATTTTTCCGAAGCTATTGACCTTCTCCATAAAGGATTACTAAACGAATCGGATATACGTTTTTTCCTGGGATATTCCGGTTGGTCGGCAGGGCAACTCGACAAAGAACTCGGGGAACACACATGGCTGGTCTGCCCAGGCACAACTGAACTTATCTTCCACCCTTCCCCTACTCAAATCTGGAAAGATGCACTCCTGCACATGGGCGGTGAATACCGTCAACTCATTCATTACCCCTCCGATCCTCAACTCAACTGATTATAATTCCTTCCTAAAAAAAGAAGGGATCACAAACTGCGATCCCTTCCTGTATGAGTATAACATTTCTATCCTAGTCTGCCACCCGCTCCACCAAAACGACCACACGGTTGTTCAACACTTCCATGAACCCGCCCTGAATGGAAAAGGTCGTAACATTGCTGCCGCTCTTGTCATTCAGCACTTTCATCTTGCCGGCTCCCAATGCACTTACCATCGGAGCATGCTTTTCCAGTACCTCAAATGAGCCGCTGATACCCGGCAACTGAATGCCATACACATCGCCGCTGAACAGCTTTTTTTCCGGTGTCAGGATTTCCAGTTCCATATTGAATACCCTCCGTTATTACTTGGCAGCAGCCATCATTTTCTTACCTTTCTCAATGGCATCCTCAATGGTTCCAACCAGATTGAAGGCCGCTTCCGGATACTCATCCACTTCCCCGTCCATGATCATATTGAAGCCGCGGATCGTATCCTCAATGCTCACAAATACCCCTTTCAGACCGGTGAACTGCTCCGCTACATGGAATGGCTGCGACAGGAAGCGCTGAACGCGACGGGCACGAGATACGACCAGCTTATCTTCCTCACTCAGTTCATCCATACCCAGGATGGCGATGATATCCTGCAGTTCCTTGTAGCGCTGCAGAATTCCTTTCACCCTGTTGGCGCAGGCATAATGTGCCTCCCCTACAATCTGTGGTGTCAGAATCCGTGATGTAGAATCCAGCGGATCTACCGCAGGATAAATTCCAAGATCCGCAATCTTACGGCTCAGTACGGTAGTAGCATCCAGGTGGGCAAAGGTTGTTGCCGGTGCCGGATCTGTAAGGTCATCCGCCGGTACATATACCGCCTGAACCGATGTGATCGATCCATTGCGGGTAGACGTGATCCGCTCCTGCATCAGTCCCATCTCCGTGGCCAGCGTTGGCTGATAACCCACCGCAGAAGGCATCCGGCCCAACAGCGCTGATACCTCAGAACCTGCCTGGGTGAAACGGAAGATGTTATCTACGAAAAACAGAATGTCTTTTCCTTTACCAGTACCATCACCATCCCGGAAATATTCAGCAATGGTCAGCCCGCTCAACGCCACACGTGCACGTGCTCCCGGAGGTTCGTTCATCTGGCCGAACACAAAGGTGGCTTTCGAATCCTTCAGCCCTTCCATGTCCACTTTGTCAAGATCCCAGCCGCCTTCTTCCATGCTGTGCTTGAAATCATCTCCGTATTTCATGATACCAGCCTCGATCATCTCACGCAGCAGATCATTCCCCTCACGGGTACGCTCACCCACACCGGCAAATACCGACAAACCGCCATATCCTTTTGCAATGTTGTTGATCAGCTCCTGGATCAGTACGGTCTTTCCTACACCCGCACCTCCAAAAAGACCGATCTTTCCTCCTTTTGCATACGGCTCGATCAGATCGATTACCTTAATACCGGTGAAAAGCACTTCCGATGCCGTACTCAGATTCTCGAACAACGGCGGCTTCGCGTGAATAGGACGTCCGTTCTCTTTCGAAACCTGCGGCAAACCGTCGATCGCATCACCCGTTACATTGAAAAGACGTCCGTTGATCGCTTCACCTGTAGGCATGGCAATCGCCTTGCCGGTGTCCACCACTTCCATACCACGGGTAAGGCCCTCGGTACCATCCATCGCGATGCATCGAACACTGTCTTCTCCAAGATGCTGCTGAACTTCCATCACCAGCTTCTCCCCATTGGGACGCGTAATCTCCAATGCGTTATAAATCTCCGGCAGTTGTCCCTGAAACTGTACATCCAGTACCGCTCCAATGATCTGTTTGATTTTACCCGTAGTGGCCATATTAGAATCTTAATTAATGCGGGGTTGTAAAATTTGCCGCAAAGATAGGAGAATTTCTACTCCGAATACCACAAAACCGGAAGGAATAAAAAAATGACCGGCAACTGCTTATTCACGGGCATCATTGATCTCCAGCCAGAAACCATCCGGATCCTGAATGTAGATCTGCTTTACCCCGTCTACCCGCCGGGTAATGGTCTGCTTCCGGCCGCCTGCATCCTCATACGGAATGCCCGCCCGCTCGAGCCTGCGCACAAAGGCCTCTACATCGTCTACACTGAAACAAAAATGCATGCTCTTGTCTTTCGGCCTTGGATCGTAATTCCCTCCCTCAATGATATGCAGATGCGCTTTCGGACCTACGGAAAACCAGGTATGCCGGCCATCCTTAAAAGGTTCGGGAATGGTATCCAGTCCGATGATCTCTTTATAAAAAACAGTGCTGCGTTTCAACTCTTTCACATAAAAAGCTACATGATTGAACACCGTTTTACGAACCTGCCCCCGTGCACTGGCCGAAACCACTAAAAAAAGGACCAACATCCTGATTATCGACATAATTCCCTGTTTGTTTAATGTATAATGACTTTTACTAAAACACTGATTGACTTACACCCTATAAAACTCTCCACAAAAACTACAGAACTGCTTTTACCCCTGTACTTTAGGAGTATGGAAAAGCTCACCATCCAGACGCCTCATCTGTTCGACCGGGGTGCCGTAATTGAAGCAGAAATCTATCCGGATGATCATTCGTTCCTGAAACATAAGAATCAGGAGAATGTCCCGCTTCAATATGCCCGTGTCACCTTCCTGCTGGATACCGGTTCCAATATTTCAGGGCTCGATCAGCGGATCATCGAAAAACTCCAGCTGCCTCACTATGCCGGTAAATCTTTCGTAGATGGGGCCGGTGGCCGTACTTCCCTCAATCGCTATAAATGCATCCTCTACCTCGGCATCTTCGGTCAGAAAGCCCTCCCGATCGATGTGCTGGAAGGTCAGTTCGAAGACAGCCCCTACGATGGCATTCTCGGCCGGGATGTACTTCGTTTCTGTGAACTACAATACGATGGACCGTCAAACCGATTCCGCTTAGCCGCTCCCGACTTCTGATCATCTCCTCTTTTACCTTAACTGGTATACCAAAGCCGCCAGTACCGCGCCTGCAATAGGTCCGGCTATCGGTATCCATGCATAAGACCAGTCAGACGATCCTTTCCCTTTTATGGGCAGCAACGCATGCATCAGCCTGGGCCCAAAATCCCGCGCCGGATTAATGGCATATCCCGTAGAACCGCCCAGACTCAGGCCTATCGACAACACAATCAGCGAAACCGGCAGCGCATCAATCGATCCGATCCCGGTTTCCGGCTTGGTCAGTGCAAACACGGCCAGCATGAATACAAAACTGGCTATCGCCTCCGTCAGAAAATTAGAAACCGCATGCCGCACCGATGGCCCGGTGGCAAAAACACCCAGATACCCT
>CANHUD010000133.1 GCA_947463665.1 Sphingobacteriales bacterium | reverse complement strand
TTTTCCAATATTCCGGAAAAGTAGAAAACAGACCATTTATTGGCTATCTGGTACGAATCGATCTGAAAAACAAACAGCTGGAATGCACCACAGATACCACTTTTAGAAGACGGTTAACACCATCTGGTTTCTATAAAAAGAACGACAATCCTCTTCTGGTGGTAAATGGAACCTTTTTTGATTTCGCAAGTAACAGAAATCTGAATGTTGTTATCCGTAAAGGCAAATTGCTTTCCTATAATGTGCACAGCCAGCAGGTAAAAGGATCTGACAGTGCTTCATTTATGCATTCTTCACGAAGTGCTATCGGCATATCAGCCAGAAATGAAGCAGATGTTGCCTGGCTATTTGCCGATACAACGTACAAGAGAGCGTATTCTTTTCAGGAAAAACCTCGTCCCTGGAAAGACGGCCAGCCCTCGGTCAACCTTGGGCAAATGGAGGAAAAATATCTCCAAAAGGCAAAGAAATGGAAAGTCAGAACCGCCATTGGAGGAGGACCTGTACTTATTCAGAATGGCCAGATGGCTATTACCAACGATGAGGAAAGAATGTTCACCGGGAAAGCGCGGTACGACTTACATCCACGGACGGCTATGGGGTATACCGCTGATGGAAAATTGATCATTTTGGCTGTAGAGGGACGTAGGCCCGGCAAAGCGGAGGGCGCGAGTCTACCCGATTTGGCGAAAATTTTACTTGAATTTGGGTGTTTAGAAGCGCTAAATCTGGATGGAGGAGGTAGTAGTTGTTTGCTTATAAATGGAAAAGAAACGATACAGCCCTCTGACAAAGAGGGCCAGAGGGCCGTACCGGCTGTTTTTATAGTGAAAGCTAAAAACTAATATTGCCTTAATCGATTCTGCTTTCCCATACCAGTGCACTGGCTCCCAGGATAGCAGCATCAGCCTCGTTCAATTCTGAAAAAATAATCTTTACTTTATTCTGGAAAATTGGGAGAAGATTTCTCTCCATGCTTTCCCTTGTAGGTTTCAGAATCAGGTCTCCTGCTTTAGACATTCCCCCGAATAATACAATGGCTTCCGGGCTGCTGAACATCACAAAATTGGCAAATGCCAATCCGAGGATTTTCCCGGTGAAGTCGTAAACTTCCTGAGCCAATGGATCTCCGGCCATAGCGCATTCATAGACAATCCTTGAATCGATCTGATCTAACGGATAGTTGCGCATGGATGACTGAACATCGGTTCTTGTTTCCAGAAACTCAACAGCAGTTCGGGCAACACCCGTAGCAGAAGCATAGGCTTCCAATGATCCCTTATGACCTGTTCCCGGATGCAGTCGGCCATCTGGCAAAATAATGGTATGTCCTAATTCTCCGGCAAAACCATCATGGCCGTAAATCAATTGTCCATTGGCCACAATCCCAGATCCTACTCCGGTACCTAGAGTGATCATTATGAAATCCTTCATGCCTTTGGCAGCGCCATAGGTCATTTCTCCAACGGCTGCTGCATTGGCATCATTGGTAAGTCGAGCAGGAAGTCCAAAACGCTTACCAATCATTTCAGCCACCGGAATAATGCCCTTCCATTTTAGATTAGGGGCATATTCAATGGTTCCTTTGTAGATATTTCCATTGGGAGCTCCAATACCAATGCCCCGAATGAACTGTGTGCCACCCACGTCAGTCATGGCTGGTAGCAGCGCCTGATACAAATCTTCAATGAAATCATCTATGCGCTCATGCTTATGAGTGGGTATTGAACCATGATAGGAAATATCTCCTCTGTGATTGACTAACCCAAATTTAGTATTTGTACCACCAATGTCTACACCAATCGCGTATTGCTGTGAAATTAAAATGCTCATGTTTTTGTATGATTAATGTCCTCCGCCGATCTGCTGATCAAAGTCAAGTCCCTGCTTCTTAAGCACAGATTTCATTTTCAATGCCAGCAGTGCCAAAATTACAAAACAGGCTGCAGCTACCAGATATGATTTATGCAGATCCCAACTGTCTCCAACGGCTCCCTGTAAAGGTGGAATGATGGCCCCGCCCAAAATCATCATGATCAGCATGGCAGAACCTTCACTAGTATACTTGCCAAGGCCACCCACACTGAGAGAGAAGATACAAGGCCACATCACTGAACAGAACAATCCTCCGGCAATCAGGGCAAATACCGAAACAAGACCCGTGGTAAAAGAGCCAATGATCATGGCAATTGCTGCTAAAACAGACACCGTAACCAGTGTTTTTACCGGTTTTTCCTGTCCGAACAGAAACGCTGCTATTGCCACTACAATACAGATGGCATAGGGATACAGATTCGTAATCTCCGTTCCGTAAAGTTTATTCACAAACAGCACCACACCAAAGGCAACAAAGGGTACGATGATGGTAGCCAGTGTTTTCGAAAATCCACGAAGATTGAATACACTGACTGCTCCGGTCCATCGACCGATCATAAGACTTCCCCAGAACAGCGATATGTATTGGGATATTTCACTTTCATCCAGTCCTGTAGCATTAAAATAGCCAGGCTGTTTCAACAATGCTCCGAAGTTGTTATCGATGGTTACCTCCACGCCAACATAAACAAAGATGGCCACCATTCCATAAATGAGTTGCGGGTATTTCATAGCCCCCCAGCCTTCACTTTTAACGGCAGCCTGTCGATTGCTGTAAAAAAGAATGGCCAAAACAACAATAAGTGATGCTACCAGCAAGGTGAGCTTGGAAGCCTCTGTAAACTGCCCCAGCAGAATGATTCCCAGAATCAGTCCGGTCATGCCCAGCAGGGATCCGGAAGCTTTTTGAGCACGTTCAAACGGCTCGTTGTTCTTGCCTTCGGGTAATCCCGAAAAAAGGAAGAAAAGGGCTACTGCTGCGAATACGCCCGCAACGATCAGATAGAGATTGTTTATATTTTTTACGGTAACTTCAGTTTGAGCCTCTCCAACGGTTCCAAAAAGGAAAAAACTTACAATGATTGGACCCAGCGTTGTTCCAAGAGAGTTGATTCCGCCACCCAGATTGAGCCGGTGTGAGCCCGTAGCAGGATCCCCCAGAGAGATCGCAAATGGCTGGGCGCAGGTTTGCTGCAGCGAGAAACCAAGGGCCACCACGAAAAGGGAAGCCAGAATGGCATTGAATGAATTGGCATTAGCCGAGGGTATGATCAGCAATGCTCCAATGATGGAAATTCCCAACCCGTAAATAATGCCTTTCTTGTAACCAATCCGGTTGATGATATCATAACCGGCTACGTTTGAGGCTATAAACAACAAAAGGGATCCGATGAAATACGCACCATAAAATGCAGAACCGATCAGCTGAGACTGAAATTGTGTCAGGCTGAAATGGGTTTTACAGAAAGGGATGAGGATGCTGTTGGAAGCAGCAATGAATCCCCAGAAGAAAAAAACAAGCACAAGGGTACTTAAAGCACTGTAGTTGGTATCCTGTTTGGAAACACTCATGATGTCTGATTTTGGGTTATGTCTATTGAGACGCCCAAAATAGGAAGAAAAAGCGTGCAGAAAAATTTTTTGTATTCCTGCGCCATTCGGTAAATCGTTCTTATTTTCAAGAGAACTTTAATCCCTCGATATTCTCATGGAAATCATACATGTTACAGCGGAATGTTACCCGGTTGCCAAGGCGGGTGGTTTAGGAGATGTTCTGGGAGCTCTTCCCAAATATCAGAAGGAGGCCGGACATATAGCCAAAGTAGTCATGCCCATGTACCGGACACGTTATTTATACCAGCAACAGTGGGAGGTGGTACATAAAGGTGTGGGAAATCTGGGAAATCAGGCATTTGATTATACGGTGATCAAAGAGTCCGCCAATAAAAATGGATTCGATCTCTATCTGGTGGATATCAACGGATTGCTTGACAGAGAAAAAATTTACGGATACTCGGATGATACCGAACGGTTTCTCTCGTTTCAGATTGCCGTAACGGACTGGATCGCGCGCTGGGAGCACCGTCCGGATGTTGTTCATGTACATGACCACCATACGGCACTCATCCCGTTTATGATGCAGCACTGTTTTGCCTTCCGTAAACTAGCAGGCGTTCCGGTAGTGCTGACGATTCATAATGCACAGTACCAGGGAACATTCGATTGGAGCAAAAGTGATTACTTACCCGTCTGGGATCCATGGAAAACAGGTCTGCTGGAATGGGACGGAATGATCAATCCGCTGGCAACAGGCATCAAAACTGCCTGGCGTGTCACAACGGTAAGCGAAACCTATATGCTGGAGCTCAGCCGTTCCAGCAATGGTCTGGAATCGCTCTTTGAATACGAAAAAGGAAAATGTATCGGTATTCTGAATGGAATTGATACCGATGTCTGGAATCCGGCCGCTGATCATTATCTCGATACGCAATACGATCTGGATTCAGTAACGGAAGGGAAATGGCAGATCAAGTCATCGCTCTGTAATACCTTCGGACTGGATCCGCTTAAACCGCTCTTTATTTATATCGGCCGGCTGGTAGGTGAAAAAGCCGCAGATTTATTGCCACAGGTTATAGGGGATAGTTTCTTCCATATCGGCCGATCTATGAATTTCCTGGTACTGGGAAGCGGCGAACCGGAAGTTGAAGCACAACTTGAATGGATCAAGCAACTTTCATGGGGGGATTATAATGTCTATATTGGGTACAATGAAGGCCTGAGTCACCAGATGTATGCAGGAGCTGATTTTCTGCTCATGCCCTCCCGTGTTGAGCCCTGCGGACTGAATCAGCTTTATGCCATGCGGTATGGAACAGTCCCCGTAGTACGCAAAACAGGCGGATTGAAAGACACTGTTCTCGATATAGGAGAAAAAGACGGGTATGGCATAACATTTCAGCATGCATCGGTAGGGGATATCACCCACGCTATTTTCAGAGCCGTTCAGCTTTATGAGAACCCGGTTCGTTTTGACGAAGTGCGAAGGCGAATGATGACTCTGGACTTCAGTTGGCATCGAAGTGCTCAATCCTACCTAACTTTATACAAATCGCTCAAATAAATCGAAAATCATGAATAAAGAGGTGATCGCCATTATCCTTGGCGGAGGGGTCGGAAGTCGTTTGAAGCCGCTAACCGCCACACGCAGTAAACCCGCTGTTCCCATTGCCGGGAAATACCGGCTGGTAGACATTCCCATATCTAATTGTCTGAACTCGAATGTGGGCCGCATGTTCGTGCTGACGCAGTTCAATTCTGCCTCACTGAACAAGCATATAAAAAATACCTATCACTTCAGTGCGTTCAGCTCTGCCTTTGTAGACATTATTGCAGCTGAGCAGACCGCTGATAATCCCAATTGGTTCCAGGGAACAGCAGATGCCGTTCGGCAATCCCTCCGACATGTAGAACAGCATGAATTTGATTATGTATTGATTCTTTCCGGAGATCAGCTCTATCAGATGGATTTCGAAAAAATGCTTAGCAATCACATCCGCTCAAAAGCGGAAATCACCATCGCTACTATCCCCGTTGCAGAAAAAGATGCTACTGAATTCGGTATTCTGAAAGCGGATGAACAACAATATATCACATCCTTCATCGAAAAACCCAAGGCTGATGTCCTTGGTGATTGGATAAGTGATACAGGAGAAGATATGCAGACTGAAGGCAGAATCTATCTTGCCAGCATGGGTATCTACATCTTCAACAGGAAATTGCTATTCGATCTGTTACAGGATGAATATGGAAATGCCACTGATTTTGGAAAAGAAATCATTCCCGGTTCTATTGAAAAACACCGGGTGGTCAGTTATCAGTATGATGGCTATTGGACGGACATTGGAAACATTCCCTCCTTCTTTGAAGCCAATCTGGCGCTCTGTGATGAGGTCCCGGCTTTCAACCTGTTTGATAACAGCCGGATCATTTATACCCGTCCCCGTATGCTCCCACCCGCCAAGATTAGTGGAACCACACTGGAAAGAACCATTATCTCTGACGGTTCGATCATAAACGCCTCCAGAGTTGAAAACAGCGTAATTGGTATCCGAACCCGTATCGGACTGGGCTCCACTATTGTCAATACGTATATCATGGGATCGGATTATTATGAAACATTTGATGATATGAACCTGGCAGCCAGCAGAGGCATCCCCACACTCGGTATAGGCGAACGTTGTTATATCCGAAATGCCATCATCGATAAGAACTGTAGAATCGGAGATGATGTCAGAATCAATGGCGGCCCACATCTGGAGAATACTGACCACTCCCTTTACACCGTGAAAGAGGGTATTGTAGTGGTAAAAAAAGGTGCGGTACTGCCCAATGGCTTCGTAATTTAACTCTCTTAACGTATGGAATCCCAAATTACTGCCCCAACCCAGCAAGCTCATTCAGGCCCCCTTTCCAAACCCCGAATGAGTACTGCTCAGATATTCAATATGAGTTTTGGATTTCTGGGTATTCAGTTCGGATTTGCCCTGCAGAATTCGAACGCTTCCGGTATTCTCCGAAACTATGGGGCCGATGTTGAACATCTTTCCTGGTTCTGGATAGCAGCACCTTTGGTGGGTTTGATCGTTCAACCCATTGTAGGGCACTACAGCGATCGAACATGGAATCATCTGGGCAGAAGAAGACCTTACTTCCTCGCCGGAGCGATCCTCTCTGCCAGTGCTCTTGCTTTAATGCCAAATGCAAATATTCTGGGAGCGATCGCACCATTGCTCCTCGTTGCAGCAGGTTTTTTAATGATTATGGATGCCTGTTTCAATCTTGCTATGGAACCGTTCAGGGCACTGGTTGCCGACAATCTGCCAGATGAACAGCGTACCATGGGTTTCGGCGTCCAGACCTTTCTGATCGGTATAGGAGCGGTTCTTGGATCCTGGCTTCC
>CANHUD010000132.1 GCA_947463665.1 Sphingobacteriales bacterium | reverse complement strand
TTTCTGGTTTCCGAGGAGCATTGATCAGGAGTACGGAGGTTATTTGCTGATGCGGGATGCCGATGGCAGTCTGATAGACGATGATAAGGCCGTATGGATCCAGGGCCGGGCTGCCTGGATGCTGTCTACCTTGTACAATACGGTTGAGAAAAAGCAGGAGTGGCTGGATGGAGCCCGAAAAGGCATAGCGTTTTTAGAAAATCATTGTTTTGATTCCGACGGCCGCATGTTTTTTCATGTAACAAGGGAGGGAAAACCGATACGTAAGCGGCGATATTTTTTTTCTGAGACCTTTGCTACCATTGCGTTTGCTGCGTTTGCGAAGGCTACTGATGATGAGCGGATGGCAGAGAAGGCCAGAGATTTATTTGGGAAGTGCATCATGTATGCTACTACTCCCGGACTTTTTGAACCCAAGTTTGAACCCACCCGGTCGGCGAAAGGGATTGGTATACCCATGATCATGATCAATACGGCGCAGCAGGTAAGAGAGACGATAGGTGATCCGCGTTGTGATGAATGGATTGAAAAGTGGATAAAGGAAATAGAACAGGATTTTGTGAAAGACGATATTCGTTGTGTGATGGAGCAGGTAGCGCCTGACGGATCGATCATTGATCATATTGATGGCCGCACCCTGAATCCGGGCCATGCCATTGAAGGTGCTTGGTTTATTTTGCACGAGGCGGTGTATCGGAATCATGATAAAGCCTTGATTGAACTGGGTTGTAGGATGCTGGACTACATGTGGGAGCGGGGATGGGATAAGGAATATGGCGGTATTCTTTATTTCCGGGATGTGTATGGTAAACCTGTTCAGGAGTACTGGCAGGACATGAAATTCTGGTGGCCACAGAATGAAACGATGATTGCTACCTTATATGCTCATCTGTTAACAGGAGAGGAGAAGTACTTCAATTGGCATGAGCAGATTCGGGAATATGCATATGCCCATTTTCATGATAAGAAAAATGGTGAGTGGTTTGGGTATCTGCACAGGGACGGGCGTGTGGCACAGACCGCTAAGGGAAATTTATTCAAAGGGCCTTTTCATTTGCCCCGACAGGAATGGATGTGTCAGCGGTTGCTGGATTCCCAAGGTTGATCATGTTTCATATTCGCTGATATTCATATTGTTACAGTAATAAGATTTGATAATTTGTTATCTTCGTTACGTTCATAATCTTTACGGCGAATGCTCATGTACAGGAGTAACGTACTTCTTATTTTTTTCTTATTTCCTCTTTGCATGCTCTTTGCCCAGCAGCAGACGGTTGAGCGACGGGCAATGTCTCTTTTTAACCAGGCCCGTTCTTACCTTCCCAATCAGCCCCAAAAAGCAGATTCACTGGCGCAGGCGTTGTTGTCTCTTGCCATGTTACAAAAAGGAGGGAGTGATTCCCTGCTGACCAGAGCATACTATCTTTTAGGACTATCTAATTATTTCAAGTCTAATACAATTTTGTCTGCAACCTACTACCGAAAGGCATTGGAGACGGATTTTATTAACAGGGATCTCATAATCCGGGAAAATTGTCTGAACAATCTCGGAGTGATCTATGATCTGGAGGGGAATCTGCCAGAGGCAACAGAAGTATACATGCAATCTCTGAAGTTAGCGGAGAAGCGAAAAGATTCTGTATCTATGGTTCAGAGTTGGATCAATCTGAGTCTGATCGATCGGAAAATGGGCGAATATGATAAAGGCATCGAAACCTGTCGCAAGGTAATAGCGTTTTCTGAGCGGAAAAAGGACACCATCAATCTGGCACTGGGATTACAGAATATGGGTCTTATTTATTCAGAGAGCGGGGATCGGGAGCAGGCAAGAATACATCTTCGGCAATCTATTTCTTTGTTCCGGGCAGAACAGTTTCATTTTTATCTCACCCAGGCGCTGGTGGATCTGGCTAAGATAGAAACAGAAGATGGCCGGTTTGACGAAGCTGAATCATCCTTAGAAGAGGCAATGAGGAAAATAAAAAGTTTTCAGCCAGATGAAAACTCATTACCTGTTTTGATTCAGTATGGAGCGCTGATGATGGCGAAGGGGAATCCGGAGCAGGCCAGATCTTATCTGAGAAAAGCAGAACAGCTGGCGGTTAGCGTTAATCGGAAAGATTTTCTGTCAGAAATTTACCACCAGCTGGGAGGTGTTTTTGCGAGAGAGGGAAGTATGGCTGACTACAAGAAGGTCATGGATAAGTACAGGGAAGTGATGGAGTCGCAAATGAAAGCAAGGCTGACCTCTGCCAATGAACAGATGAGGAATTTTTATGAAATCGATTTGCTGAACCGGGATAAGATCCGGTTGGAGGAAGATATAAAGCAACGGAACAGGCAACTAGCATATGCATGGCTTGCCATACTGCTAATGCTGGCAGCGGGTGCCGTTATAGTGGTTCAGAACATTAAGCAGCAACGGTTTGTCCGAACATTGTTTCGTTTAAATGTAGAAGAGTTCCGTCAATATTCTAAATCAGACAATCTATCATCAGCAGATACGTTTACCGAATCTTCAGAGCAGGCAGAAACATTGAGTTCGTTACCCTCATTTGAACGATATCAGTCTATAGTTGCTTTATTGGAAAAAGAGAAATTGTATCTGGTACCTGAATTCAACTTACAGACCCTGAGTACCCGGCTGGCCTCTAATCAGAAGTATATTTCTCAGGCAATCAATGAACATTCGGGAACCAATTTTGCAGGGATGGTAAATCGGTATCGCATTCAGGAAGCCAGAAAGCTGATTCTTTCTGCACCTGTAGATCAGCCGGTCAATCTGAATGATGTAGCCTTTCGGGCAGGTTTCAATAACCGCGTATCCTTTTACCGGAATTTTAAGGAAGAAACCGGATTTACGCCCAGTGAGTTTTTAAAAATGTCGCGCACACAGGGGCTCTCTCAGCCACCGGTACAGTAATTGATTTTTTTTCTATACAAGTCGCTGTAAAACAATCTATTGAATGAAATAGCTCTTCCATGGAATATTTTCTGTGTCCAGAAAAATATGAATTTATTATACCGTCAATTCATGGATTGTACATCATATTTCAGGAAATGAAACGCTTATTCTGTCTCAAAATTGAATATTTGCACTGTCACAATAACAATACTCACTTTTTTATAGCCAGCGCATAGGTGTTACAAGGTCCCCCCTGGGGACCTTATTTTTTTAGCAGGCGCCTGGTTCTTATTCTGCTCATCCATTTTATTATTTCGATCCAAAGCGTACTGGCCGCAGCTACCAGCAAACAACTGATCAGCTGGAGGGATGAGAGGGGAGATGTTTGAAAAAGTGATTGTAAAGCAGACATGTTTAACAGCATCAGTATAAACGTGAGCGTGATCAGAAGTACCACCGGTAATAAACGGTTTCTGTATGTAAGGGTAGTAAAAATCGAATGGTAAAAGGAACGATTTGTGAGCGTTAGCCAGATATTGGAGAACAGAAGCGTAAGGAAGATCATGGTTCGAACGGTTTGATGATCCTTCTGCTGGCTGAGCGCAATATAACCGATAGTAAGGCAGCCGGCAGTGATGACCAGCCCCTGGATTATACTAAGGGTGAGTTGTCGCCACGACAGGAAGGTACGGCCCATCAATCGGGGAGGGCGGTTCATGGTACCGGGTTCCATTGGTTCATTTTCATATATGATAGAGCAGGTGGGCCCCATGATAAGTTCCATGAAGATGACATGTATGGGTGAGAAAATGTCGGTGAATTCCCATCCAAGTAAGAGAGGCAGTGCAACAACCATTATGATGGGAATATGAATAGAGACGATATACTGAATAGCTTTTTTCAGGTTGTCGTAAATTTTCCGTCCCAGCGCTACGGCATCGGTCATATGGCTGAGGTTGTCATCGGTCAGGATGAGGGATGCTGCATTTTTTGCCACTTCTGAACCCCGTTTACCCATAGCGATGCCGATATGTGCGGCTTTTAGAGCGGGTGCATCGTTCACCCCATCGCCGGTCATGGCTACCACTTCACCATTGCTTTTAAGCGCCTCTATGATGCGGAGCTTGGCATCCGGGAACATTCGGGCGAAGATGGTTACCGTTGAAATACGGGAACGCAGTTCCTCTGCGCTCAGGGCAGCAATCTGTTTTCCTGTTAGTATGTCACTACCTGCCGGCAGTCCGATCTGACCGGCGATGGCCAGCGCTGTTTCCGGGTGATCACCCGTAATCATCCTAACAGAAATGCCGGCATCGTGGAATGTGGAGATGGTTTTTGCGATGTCTTTTTTAGGAGGATCCTGAAAGGCGATAAGTCCAAGGAAATGCCACTCAAAGGCATCCTGATCTTCCGGCCAGGCTTGGTTTTCCGGCCAGTGACCTTTGGTCACTCCCAGGACTCTCAGTCCCTGACGGGCAAATTCCTGTGTTTTTTCCAGCACATTTCTTCCTTCCTGATCGGTGAGGCCGCAGATACGGATCATTCGTTCGGGAGCCCCTTTGGCAGCAATGATGGTTTGGGTGTTTGCGTGATTTCGGAATACGTGTGTCATCATGGGGGGCTGACCACCGATGGGGTATTCATGTATTTGTGTAAACTGGTTTCGAAGGTCTTGTGTGCCGGAGGAGGTATAGTGTTCATGGATAGCGATCTCCATAGGATCGAACGGTTTCGTTTCGCTGCTCCACATGGCGTACGAGAGCAGTTCTTCCGGCAGATCCGGACCGTTGGCGGGCAGGATGTTCTGGCTGACCGGATCGAAGAAACAGGCCACTTCCATATTATTTTCGGTAAGCGTACCTGTTTTATCCGCGCAGATCACGGTAGCAGAGCCGAGTGTTTCCACGAACTGGGGTTGTTTGACGATGATCTGCTGGCGGAGCAGCCTGAAGGCGCCCAGTGCCTGGAACGTACTGAAGGCTACCGGAATTTCTTCCGGAAGGATGCTCATGGCCAGTGTGAGGCCCTGCATGATGGCCTGCAGCAGTTGACCGGATTTTACGTAGTTCAGGATTACCACGATAGCGAAGGCAATGGCTCCGAAGAGTACCATATAGCGTACAAAGGAGCTGATCTGCTGCTGAAGGGGGGTTTTAACGGTTTGAATCTCCTGAACGGCATCGGCGATTTTTCCGAAGGAGGTATGTTTTCCTACTGCGCTCACCCGGCTGATGGCTCTTCCGCTGGTGACCAGTGTTCCGCGGAACAATTCGTCGTCTTTTTGTTTGGTGACGGCAACAGCTTCGCCGGTCAGCGTAGATTCATTCACCGTCATATCCCGGCATTCGATGGCCCGGGCATCTGCCGGGATGATGTCTCCTTCTTCCAGGATGAGTACATCATCCACCACCAGTTCATCGGTATGGATACGTTGTTCTATTCCGTCGCGGATCACCATTGCTTTGGAACCTGATAATTTCCGCAGGGCTGAAACAGCGTTTCGGCTTCTGTATTCCTGAAACAGGGAGATGCCGGCTACCAGAAACAGGGAGATCAGCATGATGATTCCTTCCTGGTGTTGTTGCGATAGAAAATAGATGAAACAGGCAGCCAGCAGCAGCAGGAACATAGGTTCCAGAATGATTTCTCTGAGTACATTGATCAGCAGCCTGTCTTTTTTCAGTTCGAGGCTATTGGTTCCATGTTGTTTTCTGCTGGCTTCAACTTCGTTTGTGGATAGTCCTGTCATTCAGCGAAGTACGGAAAAAATAAAAAGGGAGCGGTCGGTTGATCGCTCCCTTTTATCAGTTTTTGTGCCGACAGGCATCAGAACTTCAATGTTTTGGGCAGATATTTTTCAATTAGTTCTGTATAATATCCTTTCAGTTTATTCCAATCCGGTGGTTCCGGGTTTTTGGAGTAGAGATCGTAGGGGTTGAAGAGTTTCACCCATTTCAGCATTTCACGGTCGTGATCATCAAGCAGGTGGTCGTATTCACCTTCCCGGTGCCAGGCGTAGAAGGAGTGGTAGCGGAGCATGTAAAGGCCGGGTTCAGGCAGATAATCTTTCATCATGTGATAGATGTATTCATCGTGCCCCCAACTCATGTCCACCTTGCGAAGTCCGCAATTCGGCTCATACACACCGTATTTTGTATTGTAACGTGGATCGTTGTAATCCGGGTTGTTTTTGAAGAATTCCGGGTAAACGATTTTGTCGGAGTAGGCACATCCTACGGGGAAAGTATCTCCTACTACTGCCCACTGGGGTTCTCCAAAAAGGCAGAGTACTTTACCCATGTCATGCATCAGACCCGTGAGTACCATCCAGTCGGGGTGCCCGTCTCTCCGGATGGCTTCCGATGTTTGCAGCAGGTGCTGGAACTGATCCAGGTCGGTATCCGGGTCGGAATCGTCTACCAGCTGGTTCAGGAACTGGAAGGCATCCCACACCGGCATTTCCTTTTTATCGAAAGAGAGGTATTCCTTTTGTTTCTGTTTTACAAATTCGTAGGTTTGGAAGGTATGATTGAGGCGATAGAATTCGCGAACGGAATTCCGGACCGGGTCATCGTAATTGCGGTATTCTTCCTTGTCTTTTGCTGTGGCAATGGCATCTGCATCCGGATATCTTTCCAGTACAGCATCTTCCCAATGATCAAGCGTAGCCAGCGGATTGATTTCCTGTGGAGTGAATTGTTGTTCTGACATGGCAGGCAATTAAAGGTTTAGTGTTGTCAACAAAGATAAAGTTAGGAAAATTCCCTGCACTATTCCAACAGGCGGAGGGGCTTTGGGTCATTTTTGGGTTTATTCACTTATATTGAAGTGTAAACCTTCAAAACGATTCAACGATATGCGTCTGCATTTTGCCGATTATCTGATCATTGCCCTGTATTTTGTTTTTGTTCTTGGGGTAGGATTCATCATTAAGAAAAG
>CANHUD010000131.1 GCA_947463665.1 Sphingobacteriales bacterium | reverse complement strand
CTTCTTTCTGCGTGGAGAAGTTTGGAACCCAGCGTCTGAAGGAGATCAGTCGTGAGGAGATCGATGAGCGGATCCAGGCTTTTGTGCAGCTGGTAAACTTTGATATTCAGCTGGTCTGATGAGCAAATACATTCAGCAACAGCGGCCTAAGGGCCGCTGTTTTATTTTTTATACAGGGCCACTGCTTCCCGGAATCGGTAAACCTGACCATCCGGATGGAATGCTTCTGCCAGCAGTACATAAAAGCCTGTACGCACGATCATTCCCTTTTCATTGGTTCCATCCCACCGAAAATGTCCTGATCGACCTCCCAGCACATTATTGGCGATGCTGTTGACCTGTCGGCCGGTTTCATCGAATATGCGAACCCGGATGATCGATCCCGGAGCGGGGAACTGGTAATCCAGCAGCAGGAAATCATCTCTGCCATCCTGATCCGGTGTAATGATTTTTGCGGATAGGGTAAAATTTCGCGAACGTTCTTTGGGTGTCAGGTGCTGCGAGTTCCGGTATCCGGGTGTACCGAAACCTGCTGTACCGGCGGCAGAATACCAGTTGTCTGACAGATGGCTTCCCCGTTGGGGCGTCAGGCGTTCCAGTGAGATTCCTTCTTTATTGGAAATGAGCGGTGCATGCCAGTTTTCCAGATAGGGCAATTCATCCAGTACGGAACCCTGGCTGTTCAGCAGCAGCGCATGGCCTTTATCGTCCGGAAACGAGGGTAAGAGGGCCGTCAGCAACCGGGCGGAATCAGGCGGCCGGAAGCGTTGTCTGAGCCAGGAAGTATCCGGAGTCAGTGCCAGGTAGCGGCCGGGCAATAGTGGTATCGGGAACGGGCTGATCCGGGAAACATTTGCAATACGTCCATCGGCGGAGCGGTTGGCCAGATGGGCCGTACCTGCATCCAGCACCCGGTTGCTGTTGTTAAACAGTTCTATAAAGTCGCTTCCTCCCGGTGGCGGGTTAAACAGAAGTTCGCTGATGATCAGCTCTCCCGGTTTGGGCCATTGGAGTAGCCCGGTTGGGAGGAGGGTATCGGGGAGGAGGGTTCCTTCGCAGCTGCGAAGGCCTGTTATCCGGAACGTGTAGAGGCTGGTAGTATCCGGAGTTCTTCCTACCGGAACCAGTAAAGCATTAAAAAGCGGTGGAATTTCCTGTTGTTGGGTGGGTTGCAGGTCTGGGATGCCGGTGATGGATGCATTTACCGGGTTCACCGGAGCATCGAATTGCAGGAACAGGTGGTTTCCGGTGAGGTATCCATGCCGGATTTGGGGGATGGACGGGGAGATCAGGCTACGGGTATTGTTGGCTTTTCCGGGCGTTCCTCCTTTGGGATCATTGCTGGCAGTCCAGTTGATGGCACCGGCGCAGGGGAACCGAAGGTCTTTCATTTCGAGACTCCAGCCACCTTCTTCTCTGAGGGAATTTCCGTACCAGGATTTATCCCATGACAGTCCATGTACAACCTTTCCGGCGGCATCCGCGAGGGCCAGCGTATCACCCTCGTTGTTGAGCGAGGGGAAAGAACTGACCACGATGGTAGTACCCAAAGGCTGGTAAGAAGGTGCGGAGGCTGAGGAGCAGAGAATGGCCGTGCTGTCTGGCAGCAGGGAAAACGAAACCACGATACGGCCGGTATTGTTTCCTGCGCGGAGCGTCCAGTTCCGGAGGTTCACCGGCATGGCAGAGCGGTTCCGGATCTCGATGAATTCAGAGGCTGGCAGCCCCCGGACCGGCGTTGGATCTGCAAAAATTTCCTGCATCACTACGTCGTATCTTCCGGGGAACTGGGCCTCTACGCACAAACTGTAGAACAAAAACCATGCTACACAAAACCATTTTCTCACGAGGTAAAGGTAGAGAGCCGGTTTGCATCAAAAACGGTGAAAACAACCGGATCCGGATAGAAAATAACGGGAAAATGCCGGTTAAAACACGTGCTGTTCAGTGTTATGCGGCTGGTGGCGGATTTTTTTTGCAGAGAAATCCGCTGAATGTATCTTTACACGAGTGAATTGCTATAAACATACGAAACAGGCCAAGAAACGTTTCCGGAATGGGAAGGTGTAAGGAATGTTTTATATGACATGATAAATTTTCCGGGCCTTCCATTGTGGAGGCCTTTTTTTTTAACCAGAAACAAACAAAGCGAAAGACCATGAAAGTTGCAGTTGTAGGCGCTACCGGCCTTGTGGGCACCAAGATGTTACAGGTGCTGACAGAACGGAATTTTCCCGTAGAAGAACTGATCCCCGTTGCCTCTGAGGCTTCTGTAGGCAAGGAAGTCACCTTTAAGGGAAAGGCATATAAGGTGGTGTCCGCTGCAGATGCCATAGCGGCGAAGCCGAATGTGGCGATTTTCTCTGCCGGAGGTTCCACATCACTGGAGCTGGCTCCGAAATTTGCGGAAGCCGGGATCACGGTGATCGACAATTCATCTGCCTGGCGGATGGACCCCACGAAGAAGCTGGTGGTACCGGAGATCAATGCGGATGCGCTTACGGCGGACGATAAGATCATTGCCAATCCCAACTGTTCTACCATTCAGATGGTAGTGGCACTGAATCCGCTGCACAAGCGATACAAGATCAAACGGATAGTAGTATCTACATACCAGAGTGTAACCGGAACGGGTAAAAAAGCGGTAGACCAGCTGATGGGTGAGCGTGCCAAAGCTGAACGCGGCAGTGAGGATGCCTATCCGATGGCGTATAAATATCCGATCGATCTGAATGTTATTCCGCAGATCGATGTTTTTCTGGATAACGGGTACACCAAGGAAGAGATGAAGATGGTGAAGGAGACGAACAAAATTATGCGCGATGATTCCATTCGTGTTACGGCCACAACGGTTCGTATTCCGGTGATGGGCGGACACAGTGAAAGTGTGAATGTGGAGTTTGAGCAGGATTTTGATCTGGCGGAAGTTAAGCAGTTGCTCGCTGCTGCCCCGGGAGTGGTACTTACAGACGATCCGGCCACACAGCAGTATCCGATGCCGATGGATGCACATGAGCGGGATGAGGTATTTGTTGGGCGCATTCGCAGGGATGAGTCGCAGCCAAATACGCTGAACATGTGGATCGTTTCGGATAATCTCCGCAAAGGGGCGGCCACCAATGCCGTTCAGATCGCAGAATACCTGCTGGCGAAAGGCCTTTTATAGTATTGTTTTTAATGGGTGATAAACAAGCGAAGACTGCTCCGGAAACGGGGCAGTTTTTTTATTCATCCACTGCTCTGTTGAGAAAGTCTACCAGCGGTTTCATGGCTTTAAAAGCTGTGGTACAACGGCTTATCATATCCGATGCGGTTATATCGGCATCTTCCAGTTTTTTCATTACGATGAAGCTTTTCAGTTTCAGCCATTCTGCTGCAGGATGATCGGCATCATACCCTTTGGGTATGCGTACCAGTCGGATATCATCGTTCTGCTGCAATGATCCGAATTGTTTTTTAAAGGAAGCTTCCTGAAGGATCGAAAGAAAATCATCCAGGCTGTAATCAATTTCCTGGCGGATTTTGCTTAGTTGTGCAGGTTCGGGCATGTAGAGACCTCCGCCCACAAAAGAGGCACCCGGTTCGATGTGCAGGTAATAACCGGCGGTGGATGATTTTTTCCCGGCGGCGCAGATAGAGGCGCCAAAATTGGTTTTGTACGGAGATTTGTCTTTGGAGAAACGCACGTCGCGGTTGATGCGGAACAGGCAGTCTTTGGGCGTGAGATGGGCGATGGATGGATCTGTTTCTGCCAGGGAGCCGATCAGCCGGCTGACCAGTTCCTGCATCTGTCGGCGGGCTTCTTCATAATCTTTTCGGTTAGCATCGAACCATTCTTTATGGTTATTTTGTTGCAGACCTTTCAGAAAGCGGAGTATGTTCATGCTTATTTTTTGGGGATGAGGTCGAGAAATTCCTGTTCTGAGAGGATGCGGATGGTGCCGATTTTTCTGGCTTTTTCCAGTTTGGAGCCTGCATCTTCACCTACAATGAGGTAGTTGAGTTTGGTGCTTACGCCGCCGAGAATTTTACCACCGTTTTGTTCGACGAGGCCTTCTGCCTCGCTTCTTTTGAGCAGGGAGAGTGTACCGGTAAACAAAAAGGTTAGTCCGTTCAGGCTGCCTTCACTGGTGGCCTGCTGGCGGATGTTGCGCAGGTTGACGCCCAGTGATTCGAGATGTTGCAGCATTTGGATAGTATCCGGGTTGTGAAAGAACTGATAGATGCTTTCTGCTACTTTTACGCCTACGTCTTCGATGGTCAGGAGGTCTTCTTTTTCTTTAGACGCATATTCAAGCAGGTATTCTACATGATTGGCCAGTGCTTTGGCGGTGGTTTCCCCCACATAGCGGATGCCCATGGCGTTCATGAGCCGGTGGAGCGGTTGTGTTTTTGATTTTTCGATGGCATCGTGGAGGTTCTGGATGGATCGTTCGCCAAAGCCTTCCAGTTGTCGGATTTTTTCATAGGGTAACTGATAGATTCCGGGGATATCGTGCAAAAAGCCCAGTTCGACGAATTTGCGGATATTGGCTTCGCCGAGACCGCGGATATCCATGGCATCTTTGCTGGTGAAGTGGATGATGCGTTCAACTACCTGTGCCGGGCAGTTGAGGTTGATGCAGCGCCATACGGCTTCTTCCTGTGGTCTGACCAGTTCATCCTGGCAGGCCGGGCAGTTTTTGGGGAAAGCGATGGGTTGTTCCGTTCCGGTTCGTACATCGGTAAGTGCTTTTACGATGTAGGGGATCACATCACCGGCGCGTTCAACAAGCACCTGGTCGCCGATGCGGATATCGCGTTCCCGGATGAAATCTTCATTGTGGAGCGAAACGGAGGCAACGGTAACGCCGCCGATGGCCACGGGTTCAATTTTCGCCACAGGGGTAACGCTGCCGGTGCGGCCCACCTGGAATTCTACATTCCGGAGGCGGCTGGTTGCCTGTCGGGCTTTGAATTTATAGGCGATGGCCCATCGCGGGTGGTGGGTGGTCATGCCGAGTTTATCGTGCAGGGCGATATCGTTCACTTTTACCACCATGCCATCGATCTCATAGGGAAGATCATCGCGTTTTTGTTCGTATTCCTGGCAGTAGCGGATCACCTCATCGATGTTGGCGCAGCGTTTTTTTTCTTTATACGGGCTTCGCAGTCCGAGTTCCCAGAGGAGATCGAGGGTGCCGGCGTGTGTATGCAGAACAGCGGGAGAATGTTGCCCGTTGACGGTGATCACATCGCTTACGTGGTAGAGAAATGCTTCGAGGGATCGTTTGGCCACTTCGTTCGGGTCTTTGAGCCGGAGGGCGCCGGCGGCGGCGTTGCGCGGATTGGCGAGTGGGGGCAGGTTTTGGGCTACCAGCTGGTTGTTATAGCGGCGGAAGCTTTCTTTGGTCATCATCACTTCCCCGCGGATTTCTACCTGCTTGATGCCGTATGCCGAGAATTTTGCGGTGAGGGGGATGGAGCGGATTTGTTTCAGGTTGATGGTGATGTCTTCTCCTTCAATGCCATCGCCGCGGGTAGCGCCCCGTATGAAGCGGTCGTCTTCGAAGATGATGGAAATACCGGCGCCATCGAATTTAGGTTCCACGCAGTATTCTATGGTGTCCAGGCCCGACAGTTCCCGTGCTTTGCGGTCGAAGTCGCGCAGGTCCTCGGCATTGTATGAATTGTCGAGGGAGAGCATCGGCACCATATGGGTTACGGTAGGGAAAGAGGCGGTAAGTCCTTTTGCCACGCGCTGGGTGGGGGAATCAGCGGTAATACAGGAAGGATCTTCTTTTTCCAGTTTTACCAGTGTGCTGAAAAGGGCATCGAATTCCGGGTCCGCCAGCAGTGGATCGTTGAGGATATAGTAGCGGTATTCGTGAAAGCGGAGTACGTCGCGCAGGAGCGGTATTTGTTGGGGGGTGATGACCGGTTGGGAGAGGAGTTGTCGGGTCGCTTCCTGCAGGCGGAGCGTTTCTGATGGCTGGTACATACCCAAAATTAGGATATTGGAGGGAGTTCAGCCCGGTTCTGTAGCGGGGATAAATCCTGAATGTTGTATATTGCCATGCCCTAGACGTGTTTCGTGATGGCTACTACCCGAAAAAAACCCAATATCAATATTACTCCGGTTGACATCAGCAAATATTTTGGCTATGCTGTTTCTGTTGACTGCGTCATTTTCGGTTTTGATGAGAATGCGCTGAAGGTATTGCTGATCAAGAGTGATTTGCCGGAGTTTCGGGACCAGTGGTCGTTGCTGGGGGATCTGGTTCGGCTGAGTGAAGATCTTGATACTGCTTCGTACCGGGTTTTGAGGGAGCGGACCGGGCTGGAGAATGTGTATCTGGAGCAGGTGCATACCTTCAGTGCGGTGGATCGTCACCCGGCTGGGAGAGTAGTTTCCACGGCGTATTTTTCGCTGGTGAATGTGAAGCATTATCAGTTACGTCAGATGGACAATGAGTTGCACTGGCATTCGGTTTCGGATATACAGCAGATGGCGTTCGACCATAAACTCATTCTGGATACCTGTCTGAAGCGCCTGCAGAAAAAAGTGCAGGAAGAGCCCATTATCTTCAATTTGCTGGAGAAGAAGTTTTCACTTCGTCAGTTGCAGAACCTGTATGAGGCCATTCTTGGGGTGCAGCTCGACCGCCGGAATTTCCGGAAGAAGTTATTTACCACGGGATTTTTGTCGGATGTGAACGAGATGGAAGAGAATGTACCACACCGGCCGGGTAAACTGTACACGTTTGATCAGGAAAAGTACGAGCGTGCCAGCAGGAAAACCTTTGTGGGGATTGATTTTTAGCCTGTTTTCCATTGGGAATAGTCTGTTACCTTTGTTTGCCATGCGTTTTTTTCTG
>CANHUD010000130.1 GCA_947463665.1 Sphingobacteriales bacterium | reverse complement strand
AGCCTCAAATTCGGTCAGGGCATCTACCGGTTTACCCCCGATGGCAACTGGCTGGATTTTATCTCCACTACATCCAACAACACCTGGGGCCTCGGTTTCTCTGAAGAGAACGATGTATTTATCTCCACTGCCAACAATACACATAGTGGTTTCATGGGACTGCCCAAACGCTATTTCGATAAGATCGGCCTGAAGCAGACCGGAGTGGAGAAGATCGATGCGCACTACGCCATGCATGTAGCTACCAAAAACCTCCGCCAGGTGGATGTTCACGGCGGATATACCGCAGCGGCGGGTCACGCGCTCTATACCGCCCGTACCTATCCAAAACCTTATTGGAACAAGACGGCCTTTGTGACCGAACCTACCGGCAGACTCGTACACCGCATCAACCTCAAACAGGAAGGAGCCGGTTTCAAAGAAGACGGTGATGGCTGGAACATGCTGGTCTCTGCCGATGAATGGGCAGGACCCATTCAGGCTGAAGTAGGTCCGGATGGTGCCGTATGGATCACCGACTGGTACGATTTCATCATCCAGCACAACCCAACGCCCAGTCCCAAATCCGCCGGCTACCAGGCCGAGAACGGAAAAGGAAATGCCTATATCAATCCGCTGCGCGATCATGAACGTGGCCGCATTTACCGATTGGCGTACAAAGGAAACGATCAGCGGAATACCGTGAAACTCAGCCGGAACGATGTATCCGGACTACTCGCTGCATTGTTGAACCCCAACATGTTCTGGCGCCTCCATGCGCAGCGGCTGCTGGTAGAACGGAACGATAAATCCGTGCTGCCTGCTCTATACAAACTGGTACAGAATGAATCCCTCGATGAAGCAGGCATCAACGCACCCGCCATTCATGCATTATGGACCCTGCACGGACTGGGAGCCCTGAACGGCAGCAACCCAACGGCAACTGCCGTAGCTCTTAAAGCACTTAAACACCCCGCCGGCGGCGTACGTAAAGCAGCCATCGAAGTACTACCCAAAAATGGTAGTACACTTGCTGCACTTCAAAAATCAGGCGCATTTACAGATACAGACTTAAGAGTACGTCTTGCTGCCTTACTAGCCACAACGGATATGGCCCCCTCCCCTGCCATTGCGAAAATCGTAGCCGATGCGGCAGCGGATAAGCAGAATACATCCGATAAGTGGATCATCCATGCCCTCACTGTGGCAGGAAAGCTGAATGAGCCTGCTTTCCGGGCACTCATGAAAGCAAAAGGGCTGAACGATCTGCCTGACTCAACGCTGGGCCTGCATAAGATAACCAAACCGGAAACACCTAAGGCTGAAACCGGAAAAGTGGATCAGGTGATCACTATTAAGGTCCTGAAGGATGTGATGAAGTATGACAAGGCATTACTAACCGCAAAAGCGGGTACTACGGTACGATTTGTATTTGAGAATCCTGATTTCATGCAACACAATCTGCTGCTGCTGAAACCCGGAACCATGGACAAAGTGGGCGCTGCTGCAGATAAACTGGCACAGGATCCCAATGGCCCCAAAATGAACTATGTACCGAAGATGCCAGAGGTGCTTGCTGCAACCCCATTGGTCAACCCCGGTGGGAAATATGTGTTCACAGTGAAGATCCCTGATACAGCAGGTGATTATCCCTATGTGTGTACGTTCCCCGGTCACTGGCGGATGATGAACGGTATTCTGCGGGTAACAAAATAATCGAACCATGTTATTACCCGTAACCTTCGCCGCCAGTACCTGGCTCTGGACCTCTCCGTTCTCTACGGAAACCATAGAAATACTGCTTCCGAAAGTTGCCTCTATGGGCTTCGATGCCATTGAGATCGCGTTGGAAGACCCATCGCTTGTGGATGTACAGGCACTTAAAAAATCGCTGTCGCACTACCGGTTGAAAGCGGTGATCTGCGGTGCCTTTGGCCCATCCCGTGATCTAACCAATGAGGATAGCACCATACGACGGAACGGCATGAACTATATTGAGCAATGCCTGGATTTCTGTGCTGAATTAGGCGTCGATTTTTTTGCAGGTCCGATGTATGCTGCTGTAGGTAAGGCCCGTCAGTTACCTGCAGAGAAACGAAAAGCCGAATGGGAACTGGCAGTGCACCAGCTGAGGAATGTATGCGAAATGGCTTCAGCCAGAGGGCTGCAAATTGCCCTTGAACCACTGAACCGGTTTGAGTCGGACCTGGTGAATACGGCTTCTGATGTTAAACGACTGATCAGCGACATCTCCCATCCGGCTGCCAAGATCGTGCTCGATGGATTTCACATGAACATTGAAGAACGCGATGTGGAGGCTGCTATAGTTACAGCCGGAAAGGATCTCATCCACTTACAGGTATCGGAGAATTATCGGGGCACACCGGGAACAGGACAAAGCAACTGGGCAGCGTACAGAAGAGGGCTGGAACGTATTGGATACATCGGAACGGTTAGTATTGAGAGTTTCACTACAGATAATAAAGAACTTGCCGGTGCGGTTTGTTTCTGGCATCCCATGGCGGAAAGCCAGGATCAGCTGGCAACAGACGGACTTCACTTTTTAAAACAATGGGCATCATAAAACAATAACGAAGTAGTATGTCAAAGAAGATCAATGTGGCCATCATAGGCCTGGGATTTGGAGCTGAATTCATCCCTATTTATCAAAAGCATCCGCATGCCAATCTATATGCGATCTGCCAGCGTAACAAAGAAAAAATGGATGAGATCGGCGATTATTTCGGTGTGGAAAAACGCTACACCGATTACGATGAACTGTTAAAAGATCCTAACATCGATGCCGTACATATCAATACACCCATTCCCGATCATGCCATCCAGTCGATCAAAGCCCTGAAAGCCGGCAAGCACGTGGCCTGTACGGTTCCGATGGCTACAACGGTGGAAGAATGCCGGCAGATTGTAGAGCTGACCGAGCAGACCGGCCTCACGTATATGATGATGGAAACGGTTGTGTATGCACGGGAATTCCTATTCATGAAGGAACTGTACGATAAAGGAGAACTGGGTAAATTACAGTTCCTCAAGGCCAGTCACCAGCAGGATATGGACGGATGGCCAAACTACTGGCCCGGGCTGCCACCGATGCATTATGCCACGCATTGTGTAGGACCCGTACTGGCTCTTAACCGCAGTGAAGCAGAATACGTTTCCTGCTTCGGTTCCGGTACAATCAGGGATGAACTGATTCCCTGTTATCAATCACCGTTTGCAGTAGAAAGTACGCATATCAAATTCAAAGACTCCGATCTCAGTGCGTATGTGTATCGCTCTCTTTTTGATGTAGCGCGTCAATATCGGGAAAGTTTTGAAGTGTACGGATCAAAGAAATCGGTGGAATGGCCTTTGATCGAAGGAAAACCTCTGGTGGTTCATACAGCGAAGAAGCCTGAACCCGAAATACCTGAGGAAGTGGAATGCCCCGACTATGCCCATTTATTGCCTGAATCCATACAACGGTACACCACCAAAGGTGTGTATGACACAGATGATAACCAGCATTTGTCCTTCACTCAAGGGGCTGGTCATGGCGGTTCACATCCACATCTGGTGCATGAGTTTGTAATGGCGCTGACAGAAAAACGCGCACCGTTCCCGAATGCCCGTCAATCAGCCAACATCACCTGTGTAGGCATTCTGGCTCATGAATCTGCACTGCAGGGAGGAAAGATCATCCCACTACCAGAGTTTACACTCTCTCTTTAGTAATCTATAAATGTAAAACCGGTCTACTGCATGGCAATAGACCGGTTTTTAGAAATCAGAAGAATTTTTTAGAATCTCTTAAAGGCATTGAAGAAATTAACGAGGCCGGAAGGAGGATTTTTTGATGACGCATTCTTTCCTTCTTTTCCTTTTCCGGAAATACTATCCTTTTTTGATAGTACAACAAAATCAGCTACTTTTCCCGGCATCTGCTGTACTTCTTTTTCTCTTTGCAGATCGCTTTCCCTGATCAGCTGGAGCAGCTCAGTGGCAGAATTGATTCTACGTTCCGGATCACTTTTGAGGCAGTGTGCAGCAAATTCCCTCATCAGTACGGGGATGGAGCTTAAATCATATGGTTCAGCACCCATTTTCCATAGAAGATCTTCTGTCTGCATCGGAGATTCGTTCACAACAAAGAGACGATTTCCTGTATACACTTCATAAACCATACAACCCCATGCCCAAAGATCGGCACGATGATCATATTCCGAATAAGCATTAGGCATGAGTTGCTCAGGGGCGTAATAATCAAGGAAGGCACGGTTCTTTTTTGTTTTATTCATTTCCAGACAAGAGATCATTGCCTGCGGACCATCTGCCGTTTCTTTAATCAGCACCTGTGCGCTGTTAAGACCACCATGGACCATGCCATTCTCATGAAGATACTCCAGTCCTTTAAGCACATCTGTGAGCAATTTTTTTCTGGATTCCGGATGCATGGATGTATAGGCAATTATGTCTCCTCCGGAGGCAAATTCCATAACCAGTGCTTCTGTACGTTCCAGTTCACCAAACTGGTTTACGGAATCCTGTATGTTGGCATCGTAACATCTGCATATATGCGGATGAATCAGGCGAGACAGATAGGAGAAATCACGGGGAATGCTTCGTATAGTCATTTCTTTCCTGACTATTCTTATAGCAACCGGCCTTAATTCCGATGTATCATATCCACGGTAGATACGGGTATGTTTACCCTTGTGTATCAATTCTACACGATTACCTCCATTGTAGCGGGTAAAGAAAGATGTGTTCACGTTAAACTGGATTTAAAGCTGACGAACGGATCGGATTCTCGGTAGGTTCTCCTGGATTGGGAAATAAATATCCGAAATTTAGCGGAACGAAAAAATATTTTAATCGCACATTTAATCAACAACCGTCATTTACAGACTGAAATTGCCTGAACAGATCAGCAATGGCGCGGAGTGAAGCCGTTTGTTTCCGTTCATCGAAAACTGAGGAACAGATCATCAGCTCGTCCACTTCTGTCTGATCCAGGAAGGCCTGAAGGGAATGTCTTACAGAATTTATCTCTCCAAAAAAAGAATACCATAGCATTCGCCTCACGGAAGACCACTCCTGTTCAGATGCCACCATATTCAGCAGTTGTACTGGTGCAGGCAGTGGCTTTGATTCTTTTCGAAGCAGATTCAGCACCATCATATATAAGGAGCTGGCCAGATGTTCTGCTTCCTCATCGGATGCCGCCACGATTGCATGCACAGAGGCAAGTGTGTATGGTTTTAATAGAAAAACGGATGGTCTGAACGAGCTTCTGTATTTTTCCAGGGCATCCATGAGATGAGCTGGAGCAAAATGGGAGGCAAAGGCAAAGGGCAACCCTGCTTTTCCTGCCTGCTCAGCATGCTCCGTTTCGGTACCTAACATCCAGTATTGAAACGTTGCCGACCGTTGAACATCGTTCCATTCCGTAAGCCAGGAGGCTGCGTTTCCTGTGAGAATACCTTCCATTCTTCCAGGATGCAGGGCATCCAGGAGCGCATAAGGTTTGATAACTGCTCTGGCGTTGGCGGCGGAGCGCACAAGTAAATCTGTTCCGATGCTGATTTCAGAACTCACCGCCGCCAGATGTCCCAGCATAACAGAAGCAGTAGCTCCCTGATCTGCAAGCGGCGAATGATGCATGAACCAGTAGCGCCTGTATCCAAGCGAACCGGCCAGCTGAACCAGTCGCCCTTTCCTGTGAATTGCATCTGAAATGCCTTCATCCGCTTCACGGATTTCGACCGGATCCAGCAGGGAAAAAGGTATCTGGTTCAAACGTTTCGGCATAATGCGAATGTACCGGATATCCGTCTAAATTCTCCCTAACCTGTGCTCTATGCTGAAAATGGCGGATAGATGAACTAATATTGTTGTATCGTACATTTTATATCCGATTGAATGATTGATATCCGGAATCTGACGGTTCGTCTGGCTGGTTCAGTAGTACTGAATCAGGTTTCCTTTTCCCTGCATTCAGGAATGTGCCTGGCTGTTTGCGGACCGATGGGAAGTGGTAAAACCATTTTGCTGAAAGCACTGAATGGGAATCTGTTTCATAGCGGAACCATTGATTTTTCAGAACCCCGACCCCAAATTGGCTTTATCAGCCGGCAACATTTCTTTACCAACCGATCGAACATTTCCTCTTTCTATTACCAGCAACGTTTCAACTCCTTTGATGCCGATGAAACACGAACAGTGGAAGAGGAATTACTGGATCTGGAATCCGACAAACAAAGAATTGCAGAGGTATTGAGCAGGGTTGGGCTCGCCAACAGTACCCATTCCGGATTGATTCTCCTGTCCAATGGTGAACACAAACGATTTCAGATCGCAAAGGCCCTGCTCAGAAAATCAAATCTGCTGCTGCTGGATGCTCCTTTCACCGGACTGGATGCCAATGCCCGTATCATGCTGAACAGCCTGCTGACGGAACTCAGGCAACAGGGAATGGCGATCCTGATTACAACCGGATCTCCCGAGTTTCCATCTGTGGTCACCCATACCGCCTTTTTACACCAAGGCATGCTCAGCCCGGTTACGCCTGTAACCCATCAGGTACCCATTGAATGGCCAGCATCCGTTTTAGAGACAGAAGCACTGAAAAATATTCCAACGGCCTACCCGGAAAAAGCATTCACCCAGGCTGTAAGCATGAAAGATGTAACCATTCGGTATGGAGATAAAATCATTTTAGATACGATCGACTGGAATGTTCAAAAAGGAGAATGCTGGAATCTGAGAGGGCATAACGGCTCTGGTAAATCAACATTGCTTTCCCTGATTTACGGCGATAATCCACAGGCTTTTTCACAGGATATCTGGTTATTCGACCGCAAAAAAGGAAGTGGAGAAAGCATCTGGGATATCAAGCGGCATATCGGTTT
>CANHUD010000129.1 GCA_947463665.1 Sphingobacteriales bacterium | reverse complement strand
TATTACGCGGTTTACAGGTTTTCGGCACAGGGCGAATGCCCTTCCGCGCCTTACGGCCGCCGCACCCGGTGATACAGTATTGTTCAGAGCTTCCACCAGACCTTCACCCAACAGCAGTTATCAGTGGCTTCCCATGCCCGGACTGCTCTGTACTTCCTGTAAGGATGCGGGGTATGTTGTGGGTAAAAAGGATACTACTTTACAGGTAGTGGCTACATCCGTTAATGGGTGCATCGATACGGCATCCGTGGGTGTTCGCGTGGTGAACAGCGACGACTTTACAATTCGAATGTTATCTGCTGAATGTTACAATCAGGATAGTCTGATGCTAACCTATGAGGTTTGTAACATTCATATCCGGAAAAGAATTCTGGGCGGGCTGAACATTTCCGTATTCAGCGGAAGCCCGCTAAGAAATGGTAAGCGTATCGGATCTGCATTGATTTCGAACACCATCCCGGTGGCCTGCAGTACCCTGTCGATCATCGTTCCGCGAAGTTCCAGTGACAGTCTCTTCATGGTGGTGAATGATGTTTCCACGTCTTCATTTATGCCTCCATCTGACGCCGGCTTGCTGGAAGTAGATTATACAAACAATACAGACAGTCTTTTTTATGTTCCGGAACCTCCCATTGGTATAAGCCCATCAGATACTACTGTTTTTTACGGAGACCTATTTCCGTTATCAATAAGAGGATCGATCCCGTCTACTTCATCTGTTCAATGGTCAGCTGATGGCAGAACCCGTTTTACCTGCACGGATTGTACATCTCCTCAGGTAACGATAAAAGGGCGGGACAGTGTTCACCTGACGGTCACTTCCCGGTATGGTTGTACAAGAACTGCCGGCAGTTCTATTAAAACCTTTCCTCCGGATCTAACCCTTTTACTGCTGGAGGCGGAATGTATTGCAGATACCTCCACCCGTGTATTGTTTCGTATCTGTATGAATAATGGATTTGATACCCTGGCTCATGATATACCGGTAAGTTTTTACGCCAGTGATCCGCGTTTCGGCCTGACGCGGCCGATAGCACCGGTTTTCTTTACCGGCCCGGCCCGTAACCTTTCCTGTGATACGTTCTCTCTGGTACTTCCTATTCAAAAAGGAACCATATATGGTGTTGTGAATGATTTGTCGGGTGTTCCTGCTCCAGGCCGTGGTGTTACAGAAACCAATTATCTGAATAACGTTCATTCCATCACCACAGATCGTTTTAGGATTGAGCTACAGCCGAAAGACACACTGGTGTTAAGAGGAAGCCGCATCCGTGTGCGTTTGGAAGAGTGGAACGATAAATCAACCCGGTACAGATGGTCACCGGCTCAGCAGGTACTTTGCCAGGATTGTCCTGAGCCTGCCATAATTGTTCCATATACGCTACGCGTATCGCTCACCGCTACTAACCGATTTGGCTGCACCAGTACCGATTCAATATATATCCGGTCGGTTAATGAAGATACGATACGCTTACCCAATGCGTTTACCCCCAATTTTGATGGGCGGAACGATATTTTCTATGTGATTGCCAGCGAAGAGGTAGAATCTGTATCCGATTTTATGATCTATAACCGTTACGGAGAACCCGTTTTTCGCCGGAAGGATATAGCACCCAATGATCCCGTTTACGGGTGGGATGGCTATACAACCGATGGAAGGCCAGCCCAGATGGGCGTATATGTTTATCAGGTTCAGCTGCGCTTCCGGGATGGTTCCCTGAAATGGTACAAAGGAACGATCACGCTGATTCGCTGATCAGGGTTGAATGTCAATCACGGTACCAACCGGAAGTAAAGAAAAAGGTTCGCTAATGAACGAATCGTTAATCAGCGAACCTTTGAAAAGATCAGCGTACTTATTTGCCAAGACGGATGCCTACATTGTAGGGCAACTGTTCTACTCCATACCGGTGCAGCGGCGTGAGTGCATAAGAACCGTAAAATTTGACCGGACCCAGACCGAGTTCGCCTACCAGCGACATCTTCCAACGTTCGAGGTTGAAATTGGTACTCTGTTTCTGCTTGCCACGATCATCGGAGATCTGCTTCTGACGGGCTCGGTAAAGCAGCCCTGTACTAACACCCGCACTGATCTGGAGGGCTTTACGCCGTTCGTTGGGTGCTGTGTTGATGTTCAGCATCAGTGGAACGGTTAAGTAACTGGCCACCAGTTTATTTTTGGAAAAATCCACATTGTCACGTATAACATATGGGTTAGCACCATCCACATAGGTTAGATTGGTCTTGTAGAAGTAATTATTGCTCTCAATTCCAAATCCGTATTTCAGATTCAGGACATGCCGGGATAGATTATGCGTGCGCATGAAAAACCAGAGATTAAAGTTCGATACGCGGAAACTGCCAAGGGAAAAATCTCCGGCATTAATGGGTGTGCTTCCGGCATTGGGCATGAATGCCTTTGCACCGGCACTGTTGTAATCAGTGATGTCATTGAAACCGGCATAGCCCAGATCAACGATCCACCAGTTGGTACGGATGTTTTTCTTTGGCCTCGCTTTGCCAGGCTGACGGGAAATATCTACATTGGTATTTCCATTTGCCTCTTTTTTAATGATGATGAAATTTCCTACCCGGATGGTATCTACCGATGTAGATTCATTGCGGGTAGAATCCTGCTGGGCCAAAACCGCCATACTGTAGGTGGATACCAGTACATACATGATCATTCTTTTCATTCCTCTTCGTTTTTCTATGTTTATAATTCAATATCAGCTTTTGAGAGTCGGATGAGTGGTTTGTCGCCCTCCGGCTCTACCACTTTCTGATACACCCGGGTGGCCTTGCGCACCAGAACCCGAAATCCTTTTTTCGACCGACCCTGTTCTTCTTCTGCTTCTGCATCCCCATCCGGATGGAACAAAGCCTCTGAAGCGTAATTATTTTTCACCGCTGTCTGCTGCACCGATGTGGTCTGTATTGTTTCTGCCGGCACCAGTACAGGAGCTGCTGATTCTATAACCGTTTCGGTTATATTGGTTCCGGGCTCAACAGTCTCCGCTGCTTCTGTTACGGCCAGTGGGGCAGTTGTTGCCGATAACTTATCTGTAGGAACAGCCAACGGGCGTTTTTCAGGAATACGTATAACACGGGCAGGTGTATCTGTTTTACGTGGCGCTGTCGGTTTTGTTACAGGTTCCTGGCTGGCAATTTTTATCGGAGGCCGGAGGGGCGGTCCATCCACAGAACCGCCGAATTGACTGATACCTGTAAAGAGCAGCCATACTGCCGCAGCAGCAGGGGCCAGCCAGCGCAAAAGGAGATAGGTATTCCGCCGGGCAGCCCGTTCCGGTTTCATAAGTACCTCAGGGTTACCGAACAATTGCTCTTCCGGGATGAGACGGGTTTCCAGCAGCAGCTCCAGTTCTTCCCGGAGTTCAGGATGTGCGGAAACAAACGAGTCAACTGCCTCGCGATCGGCCGCCGGGAGTTCATTATCTACATAAAGCAGAAAGAACTCTTCATAATTCCCCTTATCTATCCGTTTGGCTGGCATCATATAAGGTTTTCGGGTTTAACAAGATATTGTTTGAGCTGCAACCGCGCGCGGTGAAGATATACCTTCACCTGGCTGCCGCTCAGTCCGGTAATCTGTCCGATCTCCTCATAGCTATAGCCTTCATAATCTTTCAGCATCACGAGGGATCGCTGTATTTCCGGAAGCCGGTCGAGTGCATGGTTCAGGATGCTTTTCAGGTTATCCGCTTTTCCGGGCTGTACCCGAACCGTTTCCTCAAAATCCGCGCGTAGCTGCATGCGCTTGCTTTTACGGAGATGATCGATCATCTGATGATAGGCAATGCTGAACAGATAGGATTTGGCTGTAGCCGATTCAACCTGCAGATGGTGTTTCCATAGTTTTTCGAACGAGGTCTGTACAATATCACGGGCGTCCTCCTCCTGCCGGAGATTTTTGAGGATGAACCGATAAACAGCATCGGCATAATCAGTAACGCATTGGTTGTATTCCCGTTCGGTCATTCGTAAGTGTAATACGATGCTAAATGCCGAAGGTTACACATCGGCCCAAAAAAACGAAAGGCCTCCGGAAAGGCCTTTGAATAGGGTGGTGATCAGATCCTGACGAGAAAGCGAATCATTTTTTCCCAGGCAGGGGTATGGGTTTTGATCTGTTGTCCGTTTTTTTCTTTTGATCCGGCAGAATAAACATCTTCCGTTCCCGGGTGTTTGTCTTGCAGCATATAGGCAACACCGGTAAGCATGATGGCTAAGATGGCACCAAACAATAAAACAGCACCAAACTTTTGTTTCATAACCGTAGACTTTAGATGGTAGACGAAAATAGTGAAGGAAAAGTTACACCGGGGTTAACAAAAATAGAAAAAGTTCGGAATTTTACCGACGTAAAGCTATAAAAATGAACGAGAAATTAAAGGAGCGACTGGCTATTGAGCTATCAGACATCAAAAAAGCGGATCTCTACAAGGTAGAACGGGTGATCGAAAGCCCACAGGGGCCGGTTATCCGGGTGGATGGAAAAGAAGTCATTAACCTCTGTGCCAACAACTATCTGGGACTAAGTTCCCATCCTAAAGTGCTGGAAGCGGCCAAGCAATACATCGATGAACGGGGCTTCGGAATGAGCAGCGTCCGCTTCATTTGTGGTACGCAGGACATTCACAAGGAGCTGGAACAGAAGATCTCCGCTTTTCTGGGAACCGAGGATACCATCCTGTACGCAGCAGCGTTTGACGCCAATGGCGGGGTGTTTGAACCCCTTTTTAATGAGGAAGATGCCATTATTTCCGACGAACTGAACCATGCGTCTATCATTGATGGCGTGAGGTTGTGCAAGGCGCAGCGTTTTCGTTATGCGCACAACAATATGGAAGATCTGGAGCGTAAACTCCAGGAAGCAGCAGGAGCCCGTACGCGGATCATCGTTACCGACGGATCGTTCAGTATGGACGGTACGATCGCGCAGCTCGACAAGATCTGTGCGCTGGCCGATCAGTACGATGCCGCCGTGATGGTGGATGAATGCCATTCTTCCGGTTTCCTGGGTAAGACCGGCAGGGGCACGCACGAACACTGCGGAGTGATGGGGAGGATCGACATCATTACCGGTACGCTGGGGAAAGCGCTGGGCGGAGCTTCCGGCGGATTTACCAGCGGTCGGAAAGAAATCATAGATATGCTGCGGCAGCGCAGCCGCCCCTACCTGTTTTCCAATACGCTGGCCCCCAGCATTGTGGGCGCATCTATTGCAGTACTGGATATGCTGAGTGAAACCACCGCACTGCGCGATAAGCTGGAATTCAATACGAATTATTTCCGGACAAAAATGACGGAAGCAGGCTTCGATATCAGGCCAGGCGTACATCCTATTGTTCCGATCATGCTGTACGAAGCCGTGCTGGCACAAAAAATGGCGGCCCGTATGCTGGAAGAAGGCATCTTTGTGGTAGGCTTCTTCTATCCGGTGGTGCCAAAAGGGAAGGCGCGGATCCGTGTGCAGCTGAGTGCAGCACATGATGTAGCGCATCTCGATAAGGCCATTGCGGCATTTGTGAAGGTTGGCCGGGAATTAAATGTGATAAAATGATGAAGTATTCCGCTATGAGACTGTTTTTGGCACTGTTTTTACTGGTTTCCGCATTCGGTTGCACGGTAAATAATGTTCAGGAAGAGAAGAACCTGAAAACCTATTTCGACGAGTTCAACGTGGATGGGACCTTTGCGATGTTTGATAACAGCAGGGGCCAGCATATCATCTACAACCTGAAACGGGATACCATGGCCTTTTCGCCTGCGTCCACGTTCAAGATCGTGAATGCCCTGATCGCCCTGCAGACCGGCAGGGTTAGTACCGACAGTTCCATTATTAAATGGGATGGTGTGGTGCGCGGAAATCCGGAATGGGATAAAGATCTCACCCTTTCGGAAGCTTTCCGGGTGTCATCGGTCCCTCATTTCCAGCAGCTGGCACGTGCCATCGGCCGGGATACCATGCGGGCCTGGCTCGACAGTGTGAAATACGGCAACCAGAAGATCGGAGGGAGCATTGATTCTTTCTGGCTCGACAACAGCCTGAAGATCACGGCAGACGCACAGGTATGGCTGGTGAAGATGCTCTATTTCAAACAGCTGCCTTTCCGTTTAAGTGTGCAGGAGCAGGTGAAGAAAATGATGATCCGCGAGAACAACGCTACCTACCAGCTGGCCTATAAAACCGGATGGGGTAAAACTGAAACCGGAAATGAACTCGGCTGGATCATTGGCTGGATCGAAGAAAACCGGCATGTCTATTTCTTTGCGATGAATCTGGAAACTCCGGATCATGCCATCGATATGAAAAATGTTCGGGAGAAAATTTTGAAAAACATCCTGAAAAAGATCGGCTTCTTTGAAGGGAAAATGTAACCGACCTGCTGATGCGGTTCGAACAACCTGCATATCTGCTCCTGCTCTTGCTTACACCCGCCCTGGTGTGGCTGTATCTTCGTGTGATAGCCTGGAAACGTCAGGTGCTAACCCGATTGGGTGATGAACGGCTGGTCCGTCCATTGATCTCTACCTATGCACCCGGGCAGTTTCGGTTGTCCTTCACCTTGCTGTTGGCATCGTTCCTGCTCGGTGTGCTTGGGCTGGCCAACCTGCAGCTGCCGGAAAAATCAGCTATAACACGCCGTAACGGGATCGATATCCTTCTTTCGCTGGATGTGAGCCGGAGTATGCTCACAGAGGATGTAAAGCCAAGCCGGCTGCAACGGGCGCGCCTTTTTATAAACGAATTGGTGAAGAAGCGGCCGGATGACCGGTTCGGACTGGTGCTGTTTGCCGGACATGCCTATTTGCAAATGCCGGTAACGGCGGATCTCCCGGCCCTGAACATGTATGTGCAATCGGCCAGTCCGGAATCTGTTCCTACACAGGGAACC
>CANHUD010000128.1 GCA_947463665.1 Sphingobacteriales bacterium | reverse complement strand
GTTTACGACACTCTGTACCAGCCTGCTTCCACCTACTATCCATCTACGATATTACGCACACATGACCAGGCTATTTTGTTTCTGGATCAGGTGAGCGCTACATTGATCAAATAATAACCGTAATGAATATTACTAACCGAAGAAAATTTCTGCTGCAGACCACTATGGCCGGAGTAGCCCTTGGGCTTACCGGAACGCTCCGGGCGGTTCCGGTAAAAAACACATCGATTCCCGGAAAGCGGGCCGGGATCATCGGGCTGGATACATCGCATAGTCCGGCTTTTGTGAAAGCCCTGAATGCATCGGTGCCCAATCCTGTTTACAAAGGTTATCGGGTGGTAGCAGCGTATCCGCATGGCAGCAAGGATATCCGTTCCAGTTATGAACGTATCCCGGGCTATACGGAAGAGGTGAAAAAATTTGGGGTAGAGATCATGCCTTCCATCGAAGCACTGCTGGAAAAAGTAGATGTGGTATTTCTCGAGACCAACGATGGCAGGCTGCATCTGGAGCAGGCCCTGCAGGTATTCAGGGCGGGTAAACCGGTGTTCATTGATAAGCCGGTGGCCGCATCGCTTAAAGATGCCATTGCTATTTACGAGGCTGCAGAAACATACAAGGTACCGGTGTTTTCAGCTTCTTCTCTCCGGTACACCAAAGGGGCAAGGGCCGTTCTGGGCGGACAGGCGGGCAAGGTGCTGGGCGCGGATACGTTCAGTCCGATGAAGATCGAGCCTACGCATCCGGATCTTTTCTGGTACGGGATTCACGGTGTGGAAAGCCTGTTTACGGTGATGGGTACCGGCTGTGTGGAGGTGACCCGCATTAGCCGGCCGGGAAGCGATGTAGTGACCGGCGTGTGGGCCGATGGCCGGATCGGGACTTTTCGTGGGCTTCAGGAAGGAAAGCAGACCTATGGCGGAATGGTATTCGGGGATAAAGAAGTGCTTTCCCTTGGGACCTATGATGGGTACGATGCCCTGCTGGAAAGGATCATTGAATTCTTTGAAACCCGTATTCCTCCCGTATCTGCAAAGGAGACCATCGAGATCTTTGCCTTTATGGAAGCAGCTGAATGGAGTAAAAAGCGAAAAGGGGCAACGGTGCGCCTGGCGGACGTGATGCGAAAGGCCCGCAAAAAATGATTTTCTGTCCAATAAGGTAAAATGCAGTCGTTTCTGCCTCTTTGTATCTATATTACCGTCAAGAACCGATTGTCTATGTTATCACGTTTCCTCCTGAGTGTTTCCATCTTTTTTTGTCAGATTTCTGTTGCCCAGCCTTCTTTTGATTCGTTGCCCCTGTATCGGGGCGACTGGCTGATACATCCGGTTGCGCAGAAAGCAGAAGTGCGGGTTTCTGCAGACCGGAAAGACATTCTGCTGTACAACGGTCTGATCGCCCGGCGGTTCCGTATCTCTCCCAATGCGGCCTGTACGGATTTCCGGAATCTGATGAACGGACAGCAGCTGATCCGGGAAGTCCGCCCGGAAGCTGAGATCACCATCAACGGTACGGTGCATCGGGTGGGAGGATTGTACGGACAAAAGGAGAAGGCCTATCTGATGACCGGATGGGTGGATCGACTGCAGGCAGATGCCCGTGATTTTCAGTTCAAGTCGCACCGCGTGGAGGACATTCGGCCTGCCATCAATTGGTCTTACAAAGGATGGATGTCGAACCGTAAAAATGCCACGGGCAAAGTACTCATCATGGAGTATGCATCTGCATCGTTTCCAGGGCTAAGTGTACGCGTTCATTATGAAATGTACGATGGATTACCGCTGGTGGTGAAATTTGTAACGGTAGACAACGAGGGGAAGTCATCGTACCGGATCGATCGGGTGAAGAATGAAATTTTGGCGCTGGTGGAAGAGGAGAGTGCCGTAGTAGGCCGGCCGGAGCAGATGAAGACGCAGCAGGGTATTTATGTGGAGACCAATTACGCGTTCAACAATGCGATGCGGTATCAGCTCAGCGACCAGACCACACACTGGAAGATCGACAGTAGCTATACCTCGCAGGTGAATTACAATTATGAGACGCCCTGTGTACTGGAAGTGTATCCGGATAAGGCGCCTGGTATTGAGTTGCAGTCTGGTGAAACGTTCACTTCGGTGCGTTCATATGAGTTGCTGATGGATAGTTACGATAGAGAACGGAGAGGGTTGTTTGTGCGCCGGATGTATCGGCAGGTATTGCCATGGACCTCGGCCAATCCTATTTTTATGCATCTGGTAAGCACGAATGATACAGAAGTTATCCGGGCCATCGACCAGTGTGATTCTACCGGGTATGAGGCAGTGATCCTGAGTTTCGGATCGCATCTGAATATGGAAGATCAGTCGGCCGAAAACCTGCAACGCTGGAAAAAGCTGGCCGATTATGCACATGGTAAAGGGATCCTGCTGGGGGGCTATTCCCTGTTCAGTTCACGGAGGATCAGTGAAGAGGATGATGTGATCAGTCCGATCACCGGAAAAACAGGCAGTGCGTTTTTTGGCAATGCACCCTGTTTTGGCAGTAAATGGGGTATTGAGTACGATAAAAAGATCCGCAACTTTTTTGCGGTGACCGGTTTTGATATTTGGGAGAACGATGGGCCTTATCCAGGCGATCTTTGTGCGTCTACTACCCATCCCGGTCATAAGGGAGTGCATGACTCGCAGTGGCGGCAGATGGAGATGCAGAAAGGGTTGTACCGATGGCTGAATGAGCGGGGGGTATACATCAATGCGCCCGACTGGTATTTCATGGATGGAACGCATAAAATTGCGATCGGATACCGTGAGGTGAATTTCTCCCTGCCGCGGGAAAATCAGAAATTGTTGAATCGTCAGAATATTTTCGATGGTACCTGGGAGAAAACGCCTTCCATGGGCTGGGGTTTTGTACCCTTGGTAAGGTACCAGGGCGGAGGTCCGGAGGCGGTACTGGAGCCTTTATCAGAACATCTGAAAGACTATGAGCAGCTGATGATGCAGTATTATGGTGCCGGTGTGCAGGCCTGTTACCGCGGACCAAGATTGTATGACACCGAGCAGACCAGGAAGACCGTGGTGAATGTGATCAACTGGTACAAAAAATACCGTGACATTCTGAATGGCGATCTCATTCATCTGCGGCGTGCGGATGGCCGTGACTGGGACGGATGGCTGCATGTGGATCCTGCACTTCCCAGGAAAGGGCTCATGATGTTGTTCAATCCCACGGATAAACCCATGCGGAGAAGCATTGATGTGCCGGTTTATTACACTGGGCAGCACCAGCAGGTAAAACTTCGTGAAAAAGAAGGTCAGCCCAAAACGCTGGCGGTATCCAGGAATTATACCGTAAAGGTTGAAGTGGCATTACCGGCTTATGGGTATGCATGGTATGTACTCGAATGAAATTCACTTCATAATTTTTGATGATTCGCTAAATGATTTGTTGCTTTGAAGGTGTATGTCGAACCCTGTAGCGGCCACCATAAAGGAAATTGCAGAGCGGTTGAAGGTCTCTCCTTCAACCGTTTCCCGTGCATTGAACAATAATACCCGGATAGGGAAGGAAACGCGCGACAAGATCCAGCAGCTGGCGAAGGAGCTGAACTATGAGCCCAATGCACGGGCCATTTTTTTCAAGAAGCAGAAATCCTATGTGATAGGGGTGGTTGTTCCTTTTATACGGGAAGAATTTTTTTCACAGGCCATCAGTGGTATTGAAGCTGCGGCCATGGAAAATAATTACACTATTTTATTTGGTCAGAGTTACGATGATCCGGATCGGGAGCTGACCGTGCTGAATGCAATGAAGCGGCAGGGAGTGGATGGAATTCTGATTTCTTTGTCGAAAAAAACCCGTTTTGCCGGACAGGAAGCGGAGTTTGAAAAGCTCGGAAAACCTATTGTATTTTTCGACAGAGTGCCTGGAACGGATCAGGCCCATCAGGTGTATTGCAATGTGTACAAAGGGACGGTTCAAATGGTCAACTGGCTGATGGGCAAAGGGTATAAACGCATCGCACTCATCAATGGCCCGGGTGAGCTGCTCGCCAGCAGGCAACGGTTGAAAGGATATATGGATGCGATTTCTGCCCGAAAACTCAAGGTGAATATGCAGCTGGTGGAAACTACGGACTTTTCCAAAGAGGCGACCACCCGTGTGGTGAATGGATTGCTGAAGATGAAATCGCCCCCTAATGCCATCATTTCTTTCAATGAATATGTGCATATGGATGCGGTGCGGGCCGCAGAGGAAAAAGGGATACGGATCAACCAGGAATTGCTGTTCGCCAGCTATGCCAATCTGGCCATTACCGGCTATACCGCACATCCGCCGGTACTTTCGATTGAACAGTTTCCCTACCAGCAGGGAGAAAAAGCGGTGGAAATGCTGATCCGCGTTCTCGATGAACCCCATACAGAAGCCTTTCTACAGGAGGAAATTGATCCACAGCTGATTGTACATTATTAAAAAATGACACAACATTTTTTTGGTAGGTTGAAACTAATAGCTAATTTTAACTATTAAGTCGACAGTCCGACGAAAAACCATCATAAATCAACGCTTGAAGGAAACCACAAGCGCTACTAACACACACCTATGTAAATGGCTCTTAAATTAATTTTAAGGCTACTGAAATGCCCCGGCTAAAACCGGGGTATTTTTTTTTGAATTAGGACGATTTCCCTATCTTAACCAACCTCTAACCTCTAATCTCTAACCTCTAACCTCTATGCTCCGCATTCTTATTCTACTATTCTTTCCTCTTTTATCCTTTTCCCAATCCCCCCGACCCAACATTATTCTATTTATAGTAGACGATATGGGCTGGCAGGACACCTCGGTTCCTTTCTGGAAAGAAGAGACCCCGTTGAATAAATTGTATCGTACGCCCAATATGGCGCGACTGGCATCGGAGGGGGTGAAGTTTACCGATGCGTATGTAACGCCGGTTTGCACACCTACGAGGATCAGTCTGATCACGGGCATGAATGCGGCTCATCATGGGGTAACCAACTGGACATCGCCCTGGAAAAACAACTCTACGGATGTTCCGGATGCTCAATTCGGACCGGCCAACTGGAAATACAACGGATTGAGTCCGAATCCTTATCCCAACACGGTACAGGCCACTCCGTTTCCGCAGCTGCTGAAGGATGCAGGTTATTTCACCATTCATGTTGGAAAGGCACACTGGGGCTCAAGTGGTACGCCCGGCTCCAATCCCTATAATCTGGGTTTTATGGTAAACATTGCCGGGCACAGTGCCGGACATCCCCAGAGTTATCTGAGTGAAGACAATTACGGGAATGTTTCCGGTAAAGCCGGCATACAGGCGGTACCGGATCTGCAGGAGTACCATGGTTCAGGTGTTTTTCTGACGGAGGCACTTACGCTGGAAGCCATCAAGGCACTGGATAATCCTATCCGCCGGAAACAGCCGTTCTTTCTTTATATGGGGCACTACGCCATTCATGTGCCGCTGATGGCAGATAAACGATATTTTGACCGATATCTTTCGCTGGGTCTTGATTCCAACGAGGCAAAATATGCCACGCTGATCGAGGGCATGGATAAAAGCCTGGGCGATCTGATGGATTACCTGAAGCAAACCGGTCAGGATAAGCATACGGTGATCATTTTTATGAGCGACAACGGGGCGCTGAGCACCAAACCTTCCCGTTCCGGACCGGCGCATACCCAGAACCTGCCGCTCAGAGCCGGAAAAGGATCCGTTTATGAAGGAGGTATCCGAAATCCACTCCTCATCAAATGGCCCGGCAAAGCTCCAGCAGGTAAAACATGCAGTATGCTAACCGGAGTGGAGGATATCTTCCCTACCATCATGGAAATGGCAGGTGTACGCGCGTACAAAACTGCGCAACAGCCCGATGGCCAGAGCCTGGTTCCTGCCCTCCGTAATCCGGATATAACCCAATCGGATAAGTCGCTGATCTGGCATTATCCCAATAAATGGATCGCCAATGACGGGCCGGGCATCAATTATCACAGTGCTATCCGAAAAGGATACTGGAAGCTTGTATATAGCCAGCGAACAGGAAAAAAAGAGTTGTATGATCTGAAGTCGGACATCGGCGAAACAAAAGATATAGCAAATGCCCATCCGGAGCTGGTCCGTTCGCTTGTAAAAGAACTTGGCAGTCGTTTAAAAGCATGGAAAGCACCGATGCCTCTGCTCAAAGCAACCGGGGAGCCGCTGGCATTTCCGGGAGAAGAATAAAATAAAAATAGTGATACTAAACAAATCAGTTATGCTTCGTTCAGTTCTGTTCCTTTTTGTATTGATCACCTGCCGGTTGTCGGCCCAGGAAAAAATTGAAAACATTCTTATTGTTACCACCGACGGTCTTCGGTGGCAGGAAGTGTTTGGCGGTATGGATTCTGCCCTTGCCAACCAGAATATATACAACGAAGGCAAGAAAGACTATATCTATGATCAATATTGGGCGGAAACGCCGGAGGCGCGCCGGAAAAAACTCATGCCCTTCTTCTGGTCAACGATTGCCACAAAAGGGAATATATATGGCAACCGGTATGCCGGCAATTATGTGAACAATGCCAATCCCTACTGGTTCTCCTATCCCGGTTACAGTGAGATCTTCACCGGTTATCCGGATACAGCGATCAATTCTAACGGGTTTCCGCCCAACCCTCATGTGACCATCCTCGAGTATCTGAACCGGATGCCGAAATATGCGGGAAAAGTGGCAGCATTTGGTGCCTGGGAAGCCTTTGACCGGATACTGAATGAAAAAAGAGCGGGATTTCAGGTAGTATCAGCCTTTGATTCCGTAGCCGGTAAACTCACGGCTCAGCAGAAACTGCTCAATGCGATGAAACGGGATTCGTACCGTCCGTTTGGGAATTCCGAATGTCTGGATGTATTTACGCATTACGATGCCCGGGAATATTTCCTTACG
>CANHUD010000127.1 GCA_947463665.1 Sphingobacteriales bacterium | reverse complement strand
TGAATCCAGCTCCATGGTTACCTTATCCAGCCGGTTTTCAATAAACCGAAGTGTCTGCATCGCTGCTTCCTGTTTCTTACGAACGGAAGACAATGCATACACCTGAACGAGTTCATTCAAAATGCGCTCGCCACGGTCAGGCACTTCATCCCTGACCCTAAGCAGAATGACCGATGCCTGTTTGCTTGCAGGACCCACCATCAGACGGGACGATAATTCCTGTGCGGCTTTCACCACAGGAGTAAGTTTTACAAAGAATCGCCTGCCCTCCACCGGATCATCTTTCCAGTACTCCGGATTCGGCATAAATCGAAGTTCAAGAGCAGATACCCTGAACCATTTACCTACCGGAATCTTTTTTCCGGAAAAACGAACAGTCTCTTCATCCAATACTTCAAAAGGCAAACGGATTGTTTTTCGGATACTGGCATCGTTCCTGATTTCTGCTATAAACGGACTGGCATGATAACCAGGATGGATACGCCTACTATTCCATCCTTTATCTTCCCAAATAGTTGAATACAATTTCAGATTACCGGCCACCTCCTGAAGAAGGGCATTCGACTTTAGTACCTCCACTTCATTTTCTACAATATTCTTTCTGCTAAAAACATCGAGCACTTCTTCCATTTTCGAATCGACTTGTCCTCTTCGTTCATCTTTGATCAGAATGCTCGCAAATGATTCATACATCGGAAGGGTAGTTTGAACATACATATAAACCGGTATAGCCGTAAGTATGAACAGAATCAGAAATATATACGCATAAGGCCGGTATACATTCACGAGCTGATGCAATTGTACTCCCTGTGTAACCTTCTTTTCCATAATCATTAATCTAACTGCCAATTCGATCTGTAACAATGATTCCCAATGAAATCAGACTGATGATAACCGGGAATAAGAACTGATTACGTTCCCTTTGTACCCGGTTCTGTCCCGGCTCTACATAGAGAACATCGTTGGTCTGCAAATAATAAAAGGGAGAACGTAGGGTTTCCTGGGAATTCAGATTAAGTCGGCTTAACTTCTTCTTCCCATCTTCCCCTTCCCGGATCACCAGTACATTCTCCTTTCTTCCATAAAGAGTAATATCTCCCGCCAGCCCGATAGCCTCCAGTATACTCAGCCGCTCATTCGGAACAGCATACACTCCCGGTCGATTCACTTCTCCCAAAATACTAACCCTGAAGTTTAGAAACCGAATGCTTACAATCGGATCAACCAGTAATTTCTGTTCTTTTAGTCTTTGCGTGAGCAGCAGAGATAACTCCGCTTTTGTATGTCCGGCAGCCTTCACTTTTCCAAGCATAGGAAAAGAGATCATGCCGTCTTCATCTACCAGATAACCGGCAGGGGTAGTATTGCCGATCGCCGTACCTGTATGGATACCGGAAGCGGAAACATTTGGTGCATTAAAAATGAGAGTAGCCTCCGGATTGAGACTGTTCACATTGATGCTCAGCAGATCGTTTTTTCCGATCAGTTGTCCGGTTGGAACCGTTGATGAATATTCAGTCTGGTTAACGTCATTGAAATAAATCAGTCGGGATGTCTGAAAACAGGAAGAAGTTGTGAACAGCAGCAGGCAGACCGCTACCAAAGGGTTGCGAAGGGATGACATGTTGTTTTTGCGGCAGATATAAAAATTCAATGCCCGGACTATCGATTTTATTAATTTTGACCGATGCAACGCATATTGGACCGCATTAAGATTCGATCACTGGAACCGGCTGACAATCCTTCCATTGCATCGGTTATCCGGAATACGCTGGCAGAATTTGGAGCCAATCACCCGGGAACCGTTTATTTTGACCCCAGTACCGATCATCTTTTTGAATTGTTTCAGACGCCAGGCTCCTTTTACCAGGTGGCAGTGCTGAATGGAACCATTGTAGGTGGAGGGGGATTTTTCCCCTCAGACGGGTTGCCTTCCGGCACCTGTGAACTGGTCAAAATGTATCTGTTACCGGAAGTAAGAGGTATTGGACTGGGCAGCCTGCTGATCCGCACCTGCATAGAAAAAGCAGCAGCAGCCGGTTACCGGCAGATGTATCTTGAAACCATGCCTGAACTGAAGGAAGCCCTGCGCACGTATGAACGATTTGGATTCCGTTATCTGGATGGCCCTATGGGAAATACAGGTCATTTTGGATGTGACCTCTGGATGCTAAAGGAACTTTAGTGATTATTGATTTTGATCACCTCAAAAACAGGACTGAACAGGTAAATTTTCCCTGTTGAAATTTCAGTACACCGATATCGTTTTCGAAGCTTTTCTTCCCTCCTGAATGTTCGGCCGTCTTTAAGCCGGAAACAATCCCCCTGTTCAAGATCTTCCACAAAACAATGTCCGTTTTTCTGCACATCGTACTTCCTGAATACCCGCAGCAATCCTTCCTCCGCGCAACTGGAAGCCGCCGGATTGGCCATGGAAGCGGCAATCGCCGCCTGCACATCTTCCGGAAACACACCTTCTGTCACAAACTCATGCAGCAACCCCGAAAAGGTCTGTTTCCATTCTGTTCCATGTGGTGCCACACGGTTACGATATTTTTCAAACACCAGCAGATGGGCGATCTCATGGATGAGCGTATACAAGAAAGCAAATTTATTGAGGTTGCCGTTCACCGAGATCCGGTGATCCCGGCCAACACCTCCTCTGTAATCGCCCAGCACGGAGGTCCGCTCACGAGTAATGGTAAGATGAATGTGGTGTGTGCTGATGTAATGCATCACCCGGTCAAAGGTTCCCTCCGGGAGATACATCCGCAAAAGATCAAAGGAATGTGAGGTCTTAGACATGCTCCTTTTTCTTTTGCTGTATCAGCAGTCCCCTGATTTCCAGAAAAGTGTAGAGTAGATATAATGCCATTAAAGTAAACAGCCCGGGCTTGTTCACCTCCTGCCGTTTTACAAACGCATACCCCAGCGTTGTAATGGCCACCAGGAAAAATTTAAAAAGAAAACTTCCGTATACACCGCGAAGAAAAGCGGCGGTAGTGGCCGCTTTCAGACTGCCGGATAGTAAAAGGGAAGAAACGAGCGTCATTAAGAAAACAATGCCATGACCGATCAGCAGCATTCGCATATCAAATCCTCCATTCTCCAACGTAGAAAAAAGAAGAAAAATCAACGCATTTATACCAAAGAAAAAGGACGATAGCACCCCTGTAGTAGATAGCCTCCGCATAGTTATTATTTCGATTGATCACGGATGATGGAAACGATCATCCCTGTTATGACCAGCAAAGGTAACAACCAGACGAATAACGGGAAATTCCATTTCAGCCACTTATCTGCAGAATAACCCAGAAAGAGGGAAATGCCTATTGCCGACAGAAACTGAGCGGTGAGCCCGGCATATCGCTGCCATCCATTGTCCCGTTTATCACCGGGCAATGGCATGCTTCTGATCGTCCTTGTTCATCTCCACCACATTGGCTTCTCCCATCTGGCACATTCCATTGAATGTAACCGAAGGTTCAATCTCCAGTTTACCGGCACGAATGTCACCCTTGACCTCCGCATGCCCGCGCAGACTGAGCAGATCTTTTACAACAATCTTGCCGTGAACCTTACCCATGATGTCGGCCTGGTGGCTTTCGATATTGCCATCTACCACACCATCTTTTCCCAGGACGATCTTTGCACTTCCCCAGATGTTGCCGCGCAACACGCCATCGATACGGATGTCCACACTGCTCACAATGTCTCCTGTGATGATGGTACCAGACCCGATCAGACTGTTACCGCTCTGCAAAGACTTGTCGTGTTCAATTTTGTTCTTGGGAGTAAACATGTTTTGAAGTTTTTTTTTAGTCCGTTGACTGTTCCAGTTGTGGTAGTGATAGCACAGCAGTGTCTTTCCCGGGATCATCTCCGTTTAATACTTTACGGACATTCTCCCAATAAGCATCTCTGTAAAGCAATTGCTGCTCTAAAGAATCCGCCCTGATTTTCATTTTGATCATCTGGCGTCTTTCAGACTGGTCCCCGAAACCGGGAATGTAGTACTTCAAAGGAGTGAATACTATGAGTGCGACGGTCAGTCCAACCAATACGACGAAGACCGTACACAATGCAATATACACACTTAATCGATTCAAACGAAATGTTGCTACTTCTTCATAGGTATCGTCGTTCATGATCACCAGCCGGTACCGGTGCTTCAACCGCTGCAATGTCGCTTTCGTATCCAGTAATTTGGCCATTTAAACCTCACTTATGTGCCAAAATAAGGCAAAATATCTTCTTTAGCACAAATTAAATTCAGCATGATCCATTAAAAAAAACAATCCGCTATTTATTTAACAGGCAACTCCCCGATTCTTATTCGATTCACCCTATTTTTACGGAAATTATCAATTTATCCTTGAACTCCCGATCTAAAAAAAAATTACAGTCTCTTTTCTGCCTCGGCCTGCTCCTGCTACTTTATTCAGTAGCAAACGCACAGCCGGGTGAAACGGCCCGGTTCGACAAACCCGAGAAGTATGAAAAACGTACGCTTCCTTCTGAAAGGCCGACTGACAAGCCAATCCGGCCGGTCAGACGTATCACGCAGAATCTTGGCAGCCATTACAATTTTCATTTCAATGCCTTCCGAAAACTTCAGGAGATATTGCTGAATGCTCAAACAGCCACCAAAGATGATTTCAGCAAACTTCTTCCGTTTTACAAGTATACGCTGGAGAATACTTCCAGCCAAGCCTCCGAGCTGGATTCCGTAATAGCGAAATGTAACGATGCCATCCTTTTACATGATCTGCGCAGTGATTGGGTAGACGATATGTACCTCCTCATGGGAAAAGCCTATTTCTACCGCAATGAAATTGATTCCGCACTCCTGACGTTCCAATACCTGAACTACGCCTTTCAACCAAGAACGAAAGATGAAATAGGATATCCCAAATCCATCGGATCAAACAGCAATGCAGATGGAAATGTCTACACCATATCCACAAAAGAAAACAATAACCCATTTGTTAAACTAATTGCTCATACCCCTGCACGGAATGAGTCCCTGCTCTGGCTGATCAGAAGCCTTATCGAAAAAAAATCCCCTCAGGAAGCCTGGAGCCTGATTGCCACCCTTAAACGGGATGCTCAATTCCCGAAACGACTACAGCATGAACTGCAAGAACTGCAGGCGCTGCTTTTCTATCAGCAACAACAGTACGACAGTGCCGCTCATTATCTGGAGGCCAGCCTTCCGATAGTTGAACCTGCGCTGAAAGCCCGGCAGGAATACCTGCTTGCCCAACTGTATGAACGGGCAGGCCTCACCGCAAAAGCGGATGAATGGTACGAACGCAGCATGAACCATACGACCGATCTTATTCAGGAAGCATACGCCCGTATCAACAGAATCCGAATGATTGGCGACGAGGCTACGGATAAACAAATCGAAGAACAAATCGCCCAATTGCTCAGCCTTGCGAAAAAAGAAAAATATGCCGACTACACGCATATCATTTTCTATGCCGCCGCCCAGCTGGAAAAGACCCGACAGGGCGTACCGGCCGCCATACATTACCTGCACCAGAGTGCCCTGAATGGTACCAATGATCCTGCTTTCCGAAGCCGGACACTATTGGAACTGGGCGATCTTGCCTGGGAAAAACAACAGTACAGACTGGCATCCATGGGATATGACAGCCTATCCACCACAGACCCGGGTTTCACCGGAAACGCCATCGAACTTTCCGCGCGTAAAGCTATTCTTTCCAGAATACTCACCCATATGGAGAATATTCGGGTAGAAGACAGCCTGCTCCGGATAGCCGCATTACCTGAAAACCAGCGCAATGATCTTTTGAAAAATCTCTTACGCCAGCTGAGAAAAGAACAGGGGATCAAAGAGGACGCCTCCGCTGCCAGTTCTTTCACAGGAACTGCCGCTTCCTTAACGGATCGTTCCCGGAGTGATCAGCCTGTAGATCTTTTTTCAGGAAATTCTCCAGGAAAAGGCGAATGGTATTTTTACAATGCCTCCATGAAAGCCAGAGGCCAGCGAGAATTTCAGACAACCTGGGGAAACAGACCGAATGCAGATAACTGGAGAAGAGCAAAGGCAATAGCGGCAACTGCCCAGTCTGTAACGCAGACGGGTATTGCCAGTGATGTGACGGCTGCTACCGGTTCTGCCCCCGCCAATGCCAAAACAGCTCCCGCCTCTCTAACGCTTGATGGGCTGTATGCCAATCTTCCTCTTCAGCCTGAACAGGTAAAAGCTTCTGAAGATACCATTGAATCTTCTTTGTATATACTGAGTAAAATTTTCAGAGAAGAACTGAACGATTGCTCCTCTCTCATCTCTAACAACGAATCTCTTTTGAACCGCTTCCCGAAAAGCCGGTATGCAGAAGAAATCATCTTTGGATTACACCAGTGCTATACCAAAACTGGCAATGCCGCCCGGGCATCCGCACTTAAAACGGCCCTTACATCCCTTCAGCCAACCAGTCGCTGGCTGCGGATGATCAATGATCCCAAATCAGTTGAAAATGAACTCGCTCAGTTCAACCAGCAGGCCACCCTCACCTATGAAAATATCTACCGTACGTTCATAGAAGGAAATTTTAACCAGGCTATTGCTGATAAAAAAAGGGCAGACAGTACCTATGGAGATCATTTCTGGACGCCACAGCTACTACACATTGAAGCCGTATATCATATCCGCCAACGGGATGACAGCATTGCCAACAGCCTCCTTCAGAAAATTCGCACCCTTTTTCCAACATCTCCCATGGCACCCAAAGCCGCACTGCTGGCGGATGTACTGGCACGTAGAAAAGAACTGGAAAAATACCTCACAGAACTCCAGATCAGCCGTAACGAAGAAGAAAATGTGCTGATCAGTGGTGAACGGGCAAAGATTGCCACCAGAAGGTCAAACCAGATAGAACCAACCACCGGCAAGATCGCCTATGCCGATCCGGGACTGCAGGTACCGGAACGTCCGCGAAACAAAGAAAACATTTCACCCGCAGCCCCCTCAATGCCGGCAATCGCCGCGCCC
>CANHUD010000126.1 GCA_947463665.1 Sphingobacteriales bacterium | reverse complement strand
TGTAAATCAATCAGTAGTGAATATTATTCAAGTAGGTAGCCAGCTTTTCAAACTTACTGAAATAAAAATCCGTAGCTCAAACCCAGACCTACGAGAAGATCGGCATTGGTATCGTTCTGATAGAAAGCATTGATGCTCCAGGCGCCGCGCTTCAGTCGGTTAAAAAATTGTACATTCATTCTATGAACAAGCGATCTTTCCTGAAATCCACGCTGCTAACCGGAATGGGTGCTGCCATGAGTATGGAGGCACTGGCGGCAGTATTTAAATCGGTAGCCGATCATTCTCCGGAGCAGCTGGCGGGAGACGATGCGTTCTGGTTGGCCATACGCCGGCAATACCTGTTGAAACCGGATTACATCAATCTGGAGAACGGGTATTACAATTTCATTCCACAGCCGCTGCTGGAAAAATACATTGCGCATATCCGGGAAGTGAATTACCAGGGGGCCTGGTACATGCGGAATCATGCGGTGGAGAATAAGAAGAAAGTGACCGCTAAACTGGCGGAGCTGGTGGGCTGTTCCGCTGAGGAGATCGCCATTACGCGGAATACCACGGAATCGCTGGATATTGTACTGGCGGGCAAGCACTGGCAGGCGGGGGATGAAACGATCATGGCGGAGCAGGATTATGGCTCCATCATGGAGATGCTGCGGCATGTGTCGGCCCGCTATGGCGTAGTCAACAAGGTGGTATCTGTTCCCAACCATCCGGCTTCGGATGAAGAGATCGTATCGTTGTATGCCGATGCCATTACGCCCCGGACGAAGCTGATCCTGGTATCGCACATCATCAATATTACCGGCCAGATCCTGCCGATCCGAAAGATCTGCGATATGGCGCATGCCCGCGGGGTGGAGGTTTGTGTGGATGGTGCCCATGCCATAGCGCATTTTCAGTTCCGCATACCCGATCTGAACTGCGATTATTACGGCAGCTCGCTGCATAAGTGGCTGAGTGCGCCGCTGGGTGCCGGCCTGTTGTATGTGAAGAAAGAGAAGATGCCGGATCTCTGGCCGCTGATCGTTGGATGGGAGAAAGACCCGAATAAGATCCTGCGGATCAGCCATACCGGTACGCATCCGTCGGCCACGGATCTTACTATCTCAGATTCGATCGATTATTATCACATGATCGGCGCAGAGCGCAAGGAGGCCCGGCTCCGCTACCTGCAGCAGTACTGGACTTCCAGGGTGCGGCAGCATCCGGGCATCGTGCTCAATACCCCGGCCGATCCCCGGCGGGCCTGTGGCATTGCCAATGTGGGTATTAAGGGCATTCCGCCCTCCGATCTGGCAAAGCGGCTGCTGGAGGAACACCGCATCTATACGGTGGCCATCGACGGGGCGAATGTGCACGGTTGTAGGATTACGCCGAATGTCTTTACCACAACCAAAGAACTCGATCGGTTTGTGGCAGCCCTGAAACAGCTGGCGGGTAGCCACATTCATTATATCGGCTAAATAGCCGATAAATTAATTTATCGGTTAAAATGCCGATAATTTGAAATATCGGTTAAATAGCCGATATTCGTAAGATGACAAGTGTTATACTGGGTGATATAATTAATTCCCGAAAAGTGGTGGATGCCGGTGAATGGCTGTACCCTTTGAAGCGTTTGTTAGAACACTATGGCAAGGAGCCTGCTGTCTGGACGATTGAGCGTGGGGATACATTTCAACTGGAAGTAGCAGATCCGTCTACTGCATTAAAGGCAGCATTGAGTATTAAGTCATTAATAAAATCATTGGAAGTAAATCATTTGGATGTGCGGTTGGCCATTGGAATCGGTAAAAAATCGTTTCAGGGTTCGCGCATTTCGGAGTCAAACGGTGAGGCTTTTGTTAATTGTGGTGATGCGTTCGAAGAAATGAAGCAATCGAAGCAAAATCTTGCGATAAAAACTCCCTGGCAGGATCTGGACAGAGAAATGAACCTTATACTCAGGTTGGGATCTTTGGTCATGGATAAATGGACAGCATCTTCTGCTGAGGTTATGTATCTTCAGTTTATAGCAGAAAAGAAAATAGGTCAGAAAGAACTTACCCAGCTGCTGCATATTAACCAGTCGTCTGTAAGTGAGCGACTGACAAGAGCACATAGTGACGAGATTACGGAACTTGAGCAATATTTCAGAGATAGGATAAAGCAAAAAATAGAAGAATGATATTGTTGTTGCAGTTATTTTTAGCTCATATTACAGGTGATTTTTTTCTTCAGTCTGACAAGTGGATAATCGACAAAGAATTATGTTTAAATGATTTTTAGCATGACTTACTTCTTTTTTCTTCGCTGTACTCCGGTTTTCCTGCTGCTTTTCACCTTCACTTCTTTTCAGCACCGGAGTCTTCCGGATGGAAAATTTCAGGCCGATGTGATCATCTATGGCGGTACGTCGTCGGCTATCATGGCAGCGGTGCAGGTGAAGAATATGGGGAAGACGGTGATCGTGGTAGCGCCGGAAAAACACTTGGGCGGACTGACCTCCGGCGGACTTGGCTTCACGGATACGGGCAACAAGGAAGTGATCGGCGGGTTATCCCGCGAGTTTTATCACCGTGTGTATCTGCATTACCAGCAAACCGGTGCCTGGGTCTGGCAAAGGAAAGAGGCGTATGGCAACCGCGGACAGGGAACGGTGGCGATGGACGGGGCCAATCGGACCATGTGGATCTTTGAGCCGCATGTGGCCGAACAGATTTTTGAAGAGCTGGTGAAGGAATATGAGATCCCGGTGTATCGCGATGAATGGCTGGACCGTTCCACCAAAGGCATTCGGAAAAAGAAAAATCGGATCGAAGCCATCCGGACGCTTTCCGGAAAGATGTTTGCGGGCAGGATGTTCATCGATGCCACCTATGAAGGCGATCTGATGGCACTGGCCGGCGTATCGTATCGTACCGGTAGAGAGTCCAATCAGGAGTTTGGGGAACGATGGAACGGCGTACAGACCGGCACGTTCCAGCATGGGCATCATTTCAAGACGAAGATCAGTCCGTATAAAATCCCGGGAGATCCTTCCAGTGGCCTCCTGCCGGAAGTATCCGCAGAGCCTCCGGGTGTGTACGGATCTGCCGATAAGAAAATACAGGCCTACTGCTTCCGGCTTTGTCTGAGTGACCACCCAGATAACCGTATCCCCTTTGCTAAACCGGAAGGATATGATCCAAACCGGTATGAATTGCTCGCTCGGGTATTTGCTTCGGGCTGGCGGGAAACCTTTGATAAGTTCGATGCCATTCCCAACCGAAAGACAGATACCAATAATCACGGACCTTTCAGCATGGATTACATCGGAAAGAACTATGCGTATCCCGAAGCCAGTTATGCGGTGCGGCAGCAGATCATACAGGAGCATGAGTACTATCAGAAAGGGTTATTGTATTTCCTTCAAAACGATCCGCGTGTGCCGGCGGATGTGCAGCAGGAAATGAAACGATGGGGACTGGCGAAGGATGAGTTTACGGATAACGGGAACTGGCCGCATCAGTTGTACGTACGGGAGGCACGCCGACTGAAGGGTTGCTTTGTAATGAAAGAGGCGGATGCACTGGGTAAAACCGAAGTGCCGGAGCCCATTGGGATGGGATCGTATGCGCTGGATTCCCACAATACGCAGCGCTATGTGGACGAGAGCGGGTATGTGCAGAATGAAGGGGATATCGGCGTAAAGCCGGATAAAGCCTATTCGATAGCCTACGGGTCTATAGTGCCGGAGGAGAATGAATGTTCGAATCTGCTGGTGCCTGTTTGTGTGTCCAGTACCCATGCAGCCTATGGATCGATCCGGATGGAACCGGTGTTCATGATCCTGGGGCAGTCGGCAGCCACTGCCGCTGTACTGGCTATAGACCGAAACATCTCTCCGCAGCGGTTAGTATATGCAGAATTAAAACAGCAGCTGGAAAAAGATGGGCAGGTATTGGTGAAGTAGTATTACTTTTTCCTGCTTCTCCCTTCCTTTTTAATACGTTCCAGTTCCATTTCCAGATCAGCCACGATCTCCGGATACCTGGACGCCAGATTGGTTTGTTCTGCTTTATCCGTTTTCAGGTTGAAAAGTTGTTTGCCGGGCAGTCCCTCTTTTTCTGCCTGTTTTTCTGTTGGGGCACTCCAGCCTCCGGAGCCTCTGCTCAGTGCCAGTTTCCAATCCCCTTTCCGGATCGCAAAATTCCCATCGATGGAATGATGCACGGTGGAGGGGCGGCTAAACTTTTTCGGACCGCTTCCTTTTAGCAGGGGCAGTAAACTAAAACTGTCTTCTCCACTACTATCCGATAGGGATATATTCAGTATATCGGCACAGGTGGCAAAAAAATCCGTGAGGCAGATGGTGGCATCGTTCCGGCTACCGGGTTTCACGATTGCGGGCCAGCGGACGATGAAGGGAACGCGGTGACCGCCTTCGTACACATCGGCTTTGGCGCCGCGGAAGCCGGCGGAAGGATCATGTCCTTTTTGTTTCAGTTCCGCCAGTCCTGCAGAAGGGGAGCAGCCGTTATCGGAGGTAAAAATGATCAGCGTGTTTTTATCGGCCCCGGTAGCCCTGAGTGCCTGGACCAGTTGTCCGACGCGGTGATCGGTCATGCGCACAAAATCGCCGTAGGCGTTGGTTTCTGTACTATTCTGAAAAGAATCCACCGGAAGTATAGGCGTATGTGGGGAGGTGAGGGCCAGGTAGAGGAAGAACGGCTCGGGTTTTCTGCTGGCTTCCTGAATGAACTGAATAGACCGTTGCATGAAGGTATCGAGTACCTCGGCATGTCGGAAATCGTTGCCAACAGGGCCGGTCCGCCAGAAGCCTTTTCCTTTTTGTTCGGCGATGGTATCGATCCGGGCAGCGGTGATCTTGTTTCCATTGATGAACACATAGGGTGGGATATCCAGTGAGGCACTCATTCCGAAGAACTGATCGAAGCCCAGCTGTAAAGGCCCTTCCGTGATGGGCCGGGAGAAATCCGGATTTCCATTTGCATCGTAGGTCCATCCCAGTCCGAGGTGCCATTTCCCGATGCAGGCTGTCTGGTAGCCGGCTGCTTTCAGGAGAGAGGCAACGGTTTCACGACCGCGGGGAATCAGCGGTGGGTCGTAACTCCAGAGTACCCCATTCTGAAGGCGGGTTCGCCAGGCGTACCGGCCAGTGAGGATGCCATAGCGGGTGGGGGTACACACGGAAGAATTGGAGTGGGCATCGGTGAAGCGCATGCCTTCTGCGGCCAGTGCATCTATGGATGGGGTTTGGATGCGGGAGGCCGGATTAAACGTACGCACATCGCCTATGCCCAGGTCATCGGCCAGAATATAAATGATATTGGGTTTTTGGGCATAGCCGGAAACTATAAGTAGCAGGAAGAAGGTAAATAAGGAATAGCGCATGTTGAAATGTACGCATTTTAGGTATATAAAGCATACAATATCGGCAGGCAACATATCGTTAGAAACTTGAATAAATAAATTTTAGAATATAAAATAATCTTAAGGTTATGTTGGTTCAAAAGTGTTCGTTTCAGCGTGTTGGAGCTTCTCGATTCAGTAAATCTTTTATTGGAATGATGGCAGTTGGGATGATGCTGCTTTCCAGCAGTTGTGAACAGGATCCGGTGGATGCGTATCATGACCGCTACCGGACGATCGACATGACCATCTATCCGTCTTCCCCCATTCAGCTTAAAATCACGGATGATATGAGCCCGTTTTACATGGAACGGGATTCACCTGTTGGATTTACTTCAGAGAGTTCCAGCTCATTTGGTAATTCCTATAGCTCCGGTTTCGGAAACCTGAGATCACGTTAAGAATTGTTTTAATATATCGTACCTTACTGAATCAAATAAGGGTACGATGTTTTTAAAAGAAGTCTGGCTGCAGGATTTTGTCTGTCACCATCATTTGTATATATCCTTTCGGGGAGATGATACAAAAGAGGGGATACGGAAGACTACGTTTATCTTAGGAGAGAATGGCACGGGTAAATCTGCTGTTTTGAAGGCCATTGCATTGCTTACGGCCGGCAGCAGTGGGTTATCGGATATTATTGGTCAGCCCGACAACTGGATTCGGCTTGGACAGCCCTTTTGTAGTCTCAAAGCGGTTATTACTACCCAAAAAGGTGAGGAAAGGACCGTTAAGCTGGAGATCCGCAGAGGGGATTCTATTGCCCGGATGATGCAGCACAACCAGGAGAGTCTGGAGCAGATCGATGCGGCCATTTCGCGTGCCGACCGGAACTATTTTGTGGCGGCATATGGAGCTTACCGGCGGCTGGGCCGAAGAGACAGCGGGTATAGCTCTGCTTATGCGCGGTTCAGTTCTCCGCGTTCCAGGCATATTCAATCGTTATTTGATCCGGATATTCCGCTGGTATCCCTCAGCAACTGGGCTGTGGCTGTGGATTATCAGTTGGGGGAAAAAGGCATGGCGGTGATCCGAAAGGCATTGAATGATTTTCTGGCGGATAATGTGCAGTTTGAGGGGATCGACAAGAGCCGGAAGTCGATGCTGTTTACCACAGCTGATGGATCCATTACCTTAGAGCAATTGAGTGATGGTTATCAGGATGTGATTGCCTGGGTAGGGGATCTGCTCTACAACATTACTACCACATTTGGAGATTATAAAGATCCGATGAAAGCGCGGGGTTTATTGCTGATTGATGAGATCGATCTGCATTTACATCCCAAGTGGCAGCGGCTGCTGCATTTGTTTCTCCTGGATAAGCTTCCTCATTTTCAGGTGGTTGCCACCACACATTCCCCTTTAACGGCCCAGCAGGCCGATGAAGGGGAGTTGTATGCGTTGAAGCGGGACGAAGAAGGGATTAAGTTATTGCCATTCAAAGGCGCTCCATCGCGCATGTTGCTGCATGAGCTGTTGATGTCGCCGCTGTTCGGACTGGTTACGGATGAGAGTTTACGTGTGCAGCAGGCGAGGGAAGTATTGAAGGAGGTGAAAGGGAAGAAACGTGTTTCTGCATCGATGAAAGCTAAAGTGAAAGAGAGCGAAGAACTATTGGCCGATATGCC
>CANHUD010000125.1 GCA_947463665.1 Sphingobacteriales bacterium | reverse complement strand
GTGTGTACAGACAGTACCAGTGGAGTTGACAAGCCGGCGAGTACCAGCGACAAACTCTCATGACGCTGCCAGTGCTTCGTGCTACCGGTCCAGCCAAATGCCGCAATACCATACAGGTGCTTGCGCAGTTTGGTTTTGGCACGGTCACGAACCGTTGCCATATCCGGAATCAGACCGGAATACCAGAACAACAGCGATACGGTGAAATAAGTAGAGATCGCAAATACGTCCCACAACAATGGTGAGTTATAGTTCGGCCACAAAGGTCCGCGGGTATTGGGATAAGGCAGGGTAAAGAACGCAACCCATACCCGTCCCATGTGGAAAATCGGAAACTGACCCGCGCACATTACGGCAAAGATGGTCATCGCTTCCGCTGCACGGTTTACACCTGTTCTCCAGCCCTGGCGGAACAACAGAAGGATCGCAGAGATCAGCGTACCGGCGTGACCGATACCTACCCACCAAACGAAGTTGGTAATGTCCCAACCCCAGTTGATCGTGCGGTTCAGGTTCCACTGACCGATACCGTATACCACCTCTCTGTACACGGAATACACACCGAAAAGCAGGAGAGCAACGGAGATGTAAAAGCCTATGTACCAGAGACGGGAAGGCTTGGCCTCAATGGGCGTACAGATGTCCTCTGTTACCTGATGGTAGGTCTTGTTGCCATCTACCAGCGGTTCCCTAATCGGCGATTCGTACTTAACAACACTCATTTATTCGCTTATTACAAATTAGCTAATGTTCGTTCTTATCTTTTTAATGTCCGGTAGAAACTTTTTCTTCCGCCTTGTGCGCACCGGCAGCTGCAGGTGCAGGTGCATGATGGGCATCTTCTGTAACCCCTACAGGACGATCAGTATTCCGGATCTTAGCCAGGTAACTCACACTCGGCAACGCATGCAGCTGATCCAGTGCATGATACACCAGTTTCTTCTGCTCCTCGTTCCGAACCTTGGAGATCGCACTGTTCTTATCGTTCACGTTCCCGAATACAATGGCGTTGGTCGGACAAGCCTGCTGACAGGCAGTACGCACATCCCATTTGCCTTCATGACCGGTCTCCAGCGGACGATTCTCTTTCTTCGCTTTCAGCTTGCCATCCTGCAGACGCTGCACACAGAACGAACATTTCTCGATCACACCGCGGGTACGAACCGTAACATCAGGATTCAACACCATACGAGTCAGATCTTCGTTCATCATCATCACAGAATCATCCAGTACCTCGCGCTGGTTATCCTTGAAGCTGTCGGCGCCCATGTAATCCGCCCAGTTGAAACGGCGTACTTTGTACGGACAGTTGTTCGCACAGTAACGGGTACCGATGCAACGATTGTACGCCATCTGGTTGATACCTTCGCTGCTGTGGTTGGTAGCATTTACCGGACAAACATTCTCACAGGGTGCATTGTCGCAATGCTGACACAGCATTGGCATGAACACCACATTCAGGTTATCGAGATCATCGTTACCGGAATCATCGCGGTAGGTGGCAAAATAACGGTCGATCCGCAGCCAGTGCATTTCATGCATGCGCAACACCTCGGATTTACCAACTACAGCCACGTTGTTCTCTACCGTACAGGCAACTGAGCAGGCTCCGCAACCGATACAGGTATTGAGATCAATGCTCATACCCCACTTCACACCCGGATAAGGGAAATCAGGATACAACGTACCTTCTACTCTGTAGTCTCCGGATTCCTTAGCATAATCTTCTGCCAGTTTCTCCTTCACTTCCGCTACCACATTGGTATTCTTGCGGAAATCGTTGATATTAAACTCCTTCACCACTTCTGTACGTCCTTCGTACTGGTTGTGGGTCTGGGTATAAGCAACTTTGTACAGTTCTTTCGTTTTCTCTACCTCTACACTGGCAACAGCATAATCGAACGTAGAACCGTTGAAACTTACCAGCGGAAACACATTTGTTCCCACATTGGCACCAGCCTTCCCTACTTTTTCCGTACGTCCGTACCCAACAGCAATCGCAATCACGTTTGGATGCATACCCGGAATAGCCAGGATCGGGAGTTTCATCTCCTTGCCGTTCACTTTTATGTTGATAACCGGCTTGGTTACTTCTACCTCATACAGATCATCCAGCACGATGCCCATCTCCTTAGCCATAGCATAGGAAATGACCGCGTAGTTATCCCAGGTAGCTTTGGTGATCGGATCCGGCAACTCCTGCAGCCAGGGGTTGTTGGCATCCTTACCACTACCGATGGAATTCTTCTGGTACACCACCAGCTCTACCTTCCCACCTTTCTTCGCAGCACTTGCGAGCGTAGCGGCTGCAGATACAGCTGCTCCATTATAGTTTCCTGCGGAAACAGTAGCTGCTGTCTCCAGTACACCATCCTGCAGGGCCTTGTCAAACGCTTCCTGAGATCCCAACGCTGTAAGCCAGTACTGCTTCATGTATTCGGCATACTCAGTATTGTTACCACTCCACTTCAGCAGGGAAGTCTGGAAGGCGCGGGTCTTAAATAGCGGCGCAATCGTAGGCTGGATAAAGCTTACGTGTCCGGAAACCGGCTCAGCATCGCCCCAGCTTTCGAGGAAGTTGTGATCAGGTATAACAAATTTGCAGAGCTGCGTGGTCTCGTCTTCCTTATCGTTGAACGATACAGAAACTTTTACCTTCTTAAGCCCTTCAGCAAATTTCTTTGCATCAAAATAGTCATAAGCAGGATTCACACCATGAACCAGCAGCGCGCCAACAGCACCTGCATTCATGTCGCTCACCAGCTGTACCATATCCTTATCGGATCCCTTCGCGGTTTCGATGGTTGCTCCCCAGTTGATGGTCTTTCCATACGCACCAATCGTCTGGTTGATGGCATTAACGAGCAACTGAACATTTACATCATTGCTTCCACTCACCACCACAGCGTTGCCGCCAGCCTGTTTCAGCATGGTGGCCGCCATCTCGAGTCCTTTTTTCAGACGAGCATCGGCAACAGCCGGAGCAGATACGCCTCCACCTACCAGTGAGAGGAGATTCAACGCTACAGACGCTGTTTCAGACGGACGGTGAATAAAGCGGTCATCAGCATTGGCACCTGTCAGCGAAAGACGGCTTTCAAACTGAATATGCTTGCTCATTTCCGGCTTCTCCGGGTTCACTTTACGTCCTACACTGTATTGACGGGCAAAGGTCACAGGAGCCACCCAGGTACCGAGGAAATCGGCATCCAGACTCACAATAACTTTGGCATTGTCGAAATGATACATGGGAATGGAACGCTTTCCAAAGCTGGCTTCATTGGCCAGCAGCATTCCACTGTAGGAAAGTGCATCATATTCTACATGACGACTTCCGGGATATTTCGCCAGAAACTCACCGATCACCTTGCGGGTGGTACGGGAAGTTACCGTAGATGTGAGCAGTACAACAGGTGCAGAACCAATACCTGCCATAGCTTCTCCCACCAGCTTGTCGAACGCTTCAAAGGTGGTCACCTCTTTGAAACCCTCACCAGTTGCCTGCAGGGGGAAACGCAGACGGGCAGTATCGTAAATACTTAATACAGAAGCCTGTACACGGGGTGAGGTACCGCCTTTTGTGATGGACGACAGCTCATTACCCTCGATCTTGATCGGACGGCCATCGCGAACTTTTACGACCACAGGTACTACCTGATCATCCTGCACATACGTGCTGGCGTAGAAATCCGCAATGCCGGGCACCAGCGTGTCCGGCTTATTCAGATAAGGAATAGCTTTCTTTACAGGTATCTCACAGCTGGCAGCAGCCATAGCAGCAGCCGTGCTGAATCCCAGATATTTCAAAAAGTCGCGACGCGGCGCTTTGGCATCCAGGAGCGATTCATCTCCCTGCTCTACAGGCAGCTCCTCTGCAAATTCATGCTGCAAGCTCTTCTCATACGCTTCACTGTTCTTCAGTTCGCCTAAGGATTGCCAGTATTTTTTTTGGTCCATATTGCTGTTGTAGATTGAAATTAGATTCAGGTAGTTTGACTCTGATTCGGATTAATAATGACATTTCATACACTCCGTCCCGCCAATCTTCTCCACGGTCACACTGTCGATCTTCTTGTTCTTCAGATCCTCATGGAACTTCTCGTAGATGCTGTAAAACTTATTGTCCGTGAATTGCACTTTAGATTCACGATGACAGTTGATACACCAGCCCATGCTCAGATCTGAGAACTGGTACACCTCACCCATTTTCTGAATCTCACCATGACAGGTCTGGCAATTCTGCTTTCCAACCGTAACGTGCTGGGCGTGATTGAAATACACGTGATCCGGCAGATTGTGGATGCGAATCCACTCAATCGGCTTGCCGTTACCGGTATATACCTTCTTGGCAGGATCCCAGCCAGCATAGTCATACAACTTCTGGATCTCCGCTGTACCATCCACTTCGGTTCCGTCTTCACGATACAGCTTAGGCCCTTTCGCATACTCATTGATACCCATGTGACAGTTCATACATACATTCACCGAAGGAATGTTGGCATGCTTGCCCTGCATGGCACCGTTATGACAGTACAGACAGCTGATCTGGTTGATACCGGCATGTACCGTGTGTGAATAATAGATAGGCTGCTCCGGCTGGTAATTCTTGCTGCGCCCCAGTCCACTCGCCCCCTGGAAAGTGTAATAACCACCTACCAGAAACAGTACAATCGCCAGCAAGGCTATGTACGCCTTGTTCTTGTAGAAAGGAACCGCCTCTTCTCCCGCCTGGCCTTCCCGATCGTCGGAAAGACGCTTCAGATTGCTGTTAACCTGCAGGAGAATCAGCGCAATGACCGCCAGGATCAGCGTCAGAATCCCGAAAATCAGCGAATTATCGTCGCCGGCGGTTTCCTTGGCTCCGGCAACAGGAGCAGAAGAACCTTCTGTCTTCCCGGGTACCGGCGTGTTGATATACGTTAAGATCGCATCAATGTCTGCATCCTTCAATTCAGGAAAAGCAGGCATCTGGATCTTATTGTACTCATTGTACACCGCAACGGCACGGGGATGACCAGCCTTTATCAGGGCCGCACTGTTGCGGATCCAGCTGTAGAGATCGGCCTTTGCCGGCCAGCGGTCTTCCACACCCGCAAGGGCAGGACCCGTAAGATTTTTATTAATGGCGTGGCAAGCCGCACATTTTTGCTGAAAAATCGCCTTTCCGTCCTGCGCATAACCAGTTGCTGAAAAAACAACAGAGAAACACAAGGCAAATCCGACAAAAAGGGATGTAAAAATGGATCGATGATGACGCATAATCACAGTTGGATTGAAATAAAAGTGGACAAATTCCGCTTTGGCTGCAAAAATAAGCTACCACCCTTAGAAAATATCAACAATGTTTAATTTTTTTTAACAACGACTGGGCGCGGATTTCAGCCTTCTTTAACAAAACGTTGAAATCAATTGTCATAGAACTGTAAGCCTTTTGATTTTCTGAACTTTCCGACAGCTTCAGGGTTTCTATTCCAAATATTTATTCTCTTTGCGGCATGCTGGAAAAACTCAAATCAAAATGGAACGTCAGCGGAGTGCAACTCTTCCTCATTCTCTGCACATTCGCCGTTACCGGCACCACCACCGCCTGGATATCAGGTGTGCTGCCTGCATGGCTGGGTTTCACAGATGAAACCTTCTGGGGATGGAAACTCCTGCTTCGTCTTTTTGTGCTGATCTTTGGCTATCAGTTCATTATACTCATCGTTTCCTTCTTTTTCGGACAGTTCCCTTTCTTCTGGAACTATGAAAAAAAGATCCTGAGACGCCTGTTCGGACGCCGGTCCAAATCAATCAAATCGTAAATCAGCCAGTACCCTAACATATCATTAGCGTTTCCGGATGTACATTTGACGTGCAGCCCAAACTTTTTCGCTTGAGAACCCATCATCTACTCCTATTCGCCTCAGGTACAGGCTCCAACGTACGGAATATCATCGAATTCTTCCGGCATGATCCCGCTGTTCACATCACCGGCATCGTTTCAAATAAACCGGATGCAGGCGTACTCCTGATCGCTGAAAAAGAAAATATTCCCGTACTCCTCCTCGAAAAAGAACGCTTTTTCAGGGGCGATGCCTTCCTTCCTGACATTTCCAAATTCAACCCTTCCCTGCTTATTCTCGCAGGTTTTCTCTGGAAGGTCCCACCCGCTCTGGTCCAGGCCTTTCCCAACCGCATCCTTAACATCCACCCTGCCCTGCTTCCGAAATACGGAGGAAAAGGAATGTATGGCCGATTTGTACATGAAGCCGTAAAAGCAGCCGGTGAAACCGAGTCAGGCATCACGATCCATCTCGTAGATGAACAATACGATCACGGAAAAACAATCTTTCAGGCATCGGTAAACCTGCTTCCTGAAGATTCTCCGGAATCCATCGCCCACAAAATCCACCAGCTGGAATACAACCATTTTCCCCAGGTCATCCGGGACTACCTTCAAACGCTTCCCGCATGAAACGCATCCTGGTTTTCTTACTGCTTTGCATCCCCGTTGCCGCCAGCACACAGATCATGGTCAGCGGAATGGTCATGGATTCATCCCGACAATTCATCCTGCCGGCAGTAAAAGTAGCTGCCACCAATGGCATGCTATCTTATACGGATAGTAGCGGGAAATATACCATCGCCGTATCCTCCGGAGATTCCATTCAGTTCACCTACCGCGGAAAATCAACCGTCTGGTATCCGGTCAGAGAAATGAAGAACACCCGCGCGTTCGATATTTCCCTGCAGGTAGCACTCTCCGATGGCTATAAAACACTGAGAGAAGTGATCGTAATACAAAAATCCTACCGGCAGGATTCCGCGGAAAACCGGATGAAATACCAGAAAATCTTTGATGCCAATACCGGACAGGTAGGGGTAACCACCGGCGGAAGCATGTACGGCGGTGCCGGCCTGGATCCGAATGACATCATCAATCTCTTCCGCTTCCGGCGAAACCGAAGCCTCAAAGTACTCCAGAACCGTCTGATAGAAGAAGAACAGGAAAAATTCATCGATTACCGGTTCAATAAAGATCTGGTACGGCAAATCACCGGC
>CANHUD010000124.1 GCA_947463665.1 Sphingobacteriales bacterium | reverse complement strand
CCGGAAAAGAAGAGAGGATCTTTGGCCTGAGTACATTCGCAGGAGAACTGCAGCATCATCACATTGCACAGCCGCTGGAGGAGCTGACCTGGGATGCCGCTGCGGAATACAAACCTGCCGGCCCTTCCAGACTGTACGATGCGGTTATAGACACCCTTCAGCTGCTGCGAGATCGCGGGCTGACCAGTCAGTATGCCGTGGAGCTGGTCATCCTTACAAAAGGCTACGATACAGCTTCCAGGCATACCCTGGAGGAGTTAAAAGCTGTTGTAAAGAATTGTACCGATATCCGGCTCCGTTTTCCTGGGGCAAACCTGCACGCTATGGAGCATGCCGCATTGAATCTAAAGCAGTTTTCAGAGCTACATGCGCGGTAACGAGTTTTAACACCAACGGTTAGGCTTTTTCCTTAACAGCCTGTATCTTGTAGCGCGTATCCTTCGAAATCTTTTCCGGCTTTTTGTTTAACGAATTGAAAATCATCTTCCTGCATGTCGAGATTTCTGTTGCACGCTACTATTGAATCCCGTAAGGTTGTTTTTATTGAGCTGAAAAAAGCGAAGCAGGAGGCCGATGCTTTCCCGGAGCGGGCAGAGGATCAGTTTGTTACCCTGCTTCCTGAAGGTGCCATCACCCGGAATGAACTGCTGTTGTTGCACAAGTCCTCCATCGTTCAGGCGATTGGAGAAGAGGTAAAAGATATACGGCTCGACTCCCTTAAGATTTATATAAGTCTGGGTATAGACGGAAGTATTGAACTTTTGCTGACGGATAACAAAGCCGGCGATCCGAATCCTGCTATTGACCTTCCGAGTGGCCTGGGCATCCGTCTTCGTAATGATGATGAATATATCCAGCTGATAGCGGTGAATGAGGAAGGGTTGGTTGCTCCACAGGAAATCCGGCTTCGACTGGTGCTGGATTTACAGTATCAGCTTTCGTTTCCTGCACGCTTCGTTGGGTATAGTCGTTTTCAGCTGGCACCGAGATCGGCCATTCGTTTTCTGGCAATGGATTTTGGTTCAGAGGCATCTCAGATGAAAGAGGGTAGCTATGGCGGCGGTGAAGGACTGACCATCCACAGTGATGTGGTGAATTTATTCAGTGTGATTCGCCAGACAGATAACAGGTATCCCCAGGAGCAGGACCAGAATTTCGAACAATATGAATCTGACCGTCCTGATCGCCTGTATAAGTCCATTTTTTATGCCGATCGTAACCTTATCGGGCAGCAGGCTGCCTTTAAGATACAGGGCCGCGATTTTTACTGGCTGAACGGAGGATTGTCGATGGCGGTTCCATCAAACGAACTCAATGCCCGTGACGGGGTGTTTTTGCGCGACAAAACACAGATTCCCAATCTTAAACTGGTACGCAACAATACGAATCTCTCCAGTGGAATGCGGTTTCAGCTGAATGATGGACTGAGGTCATCGGAAAAATCGTTTACCGAACTGCGTGGAACCCTGTACATGGGCCTATTGCAGCGCATGCTTCGTGCCTATTTCGACCAGAAGATCAATGGATTGATTTTTTTGCGGCTGACCCTGTTGGTTCCCAATATCTATTCACCGGATGATATTCAGGAAACCCGTAAGATAATCGGTGATATTCTGGATGCATATGCTCTTGAAAAAAATACCCTGGCAGGGTATGAAGTGGATTGCCTTTCGGAAAGCGACGCCTCTTTTTTGGGGTGTCTGAACAATGTAAAAGTCTTACCCAATCATTATTACATCATTGTAGATTGTGGCAAGGGTACTACGGATTACAGCATCCTGGAGATTGAACAGGGGAATAACAATATTTTCAGACCACTTTACCGAAATGGATTTGCCGGTGCCGGTAATTACATCACCTATGCGTTTATCAAAGCAGCCTGCAGTTTTCTGATCAACGATCTTTTTGACGATGAGGAACTGAAAGGCAAGGTGCGTCAGTTTCTGGAAAGCATGTTTAGCGGGAACAACCTGTATTTCCATAAAAAGTTTTTTGGCCATGCCGAACGATGGAAAAAGAACCAGTCGGGCAGTATACCCACATCAAGGGAATCAGTTGAAAATTCCTGGCGGGAGGCCCGTTCCGGACAAATAGGATTTGAGAAATTCTTTTCCCTTTGGCCGAATGCACTTGAAGAAAGCAGTTTTCTGGAACTGTTGGAGAAAATAGATGAGGTATGGGACTGGAACGGACATATTGCTGCTGCCATTGAAGAAATTGTAAGCGAGATAACCACACAGCTCGAGCCGGTGATCCAGCATCAGAACAGCCATGCCCGGTGTGGAGGAATTATACTTACCGGCCGGGGTTCTTTGTACGAACCACTGGCGGATGCCCTTTCCAATGCGCTGCAGGGAATGAAAGGAATGCAGAAAGTGGAGCGGGTAGATACAAAGACCCTGAACCTGAAAGAGGTTTGTCTGGACGGTGTTTTCAGCCAGTCGCTCCGCTTCTATGCCGATCTTTCTTCTACTCCGGTAGAAGTGGATACGCAGCATTTCCGTCAGGTTCGAAAGAAAAAACAAAGCTGGTTCGACAAGATTTTTGGGGGAGGTACCTCTGTTGGAGCTGCCTATGATCCGGAGAATAATTCCATTGAAGTGATCAACGGGCATAATCTCACGAATACCCGTTTTCTGATCGGAGGAAAAGTATTTAAAGTGCTTCCCGGAAGAGGCAGTAGTGCGTCTGATCAGTTTGTACTGGTACCTACCAGAGGCGCTACGTATCTGCTCGAAAAAAAGCAGGATGGTACAATTTCACAGATCCGCCCTTTGATACAGGATAATGACCGGGCAGTAAATGAAGACCGCATCCTTGATTCGCTCTATCCCGGCTGGTACAGATCTTCTATTTTAAATTCTTTATAAGTTGTTTATGCGCACTTATCTATTAATGTTAGCAGCATCTTTCTGCCTGCTTTTCTCAGCGGTACAGGCTCAGCATGACATTGTACTCAATGGATTGAAGAACGATACCATACAGATCCGGTTGGATACGGTCAAAAATAACCTGATAGTAACCCGAACGGATGGGTTATTTTCCAATAAAGAGTTTTCTCTGCAGAAAAATGATAGCGGCAGCTGGTCGATTAAAAATAAGGCAGACCAGTTTTTTCAAATGCTACATGTGTATGCAACGGATAGCATACAATCTGTGCAGCAGGTAATGGAGCAGCTGAAGGATACAACTGCGATGAGCGTCATTTTCACTGAGCCGGCGGCGATGATTCAGCCACCCGTTGCTAAACCTGGCAGACAGTCTGAACATACCGGCTATTCCAATATTTTTGTTTATGGTCTGGCATTGGCCGGATTGTTGTTCCTCGCGCTCTTTCTCTGGTTCTATTTCAAATGGAACATGTTACATGAGCAGGCTCATGCTGTTCAAAAGAAAGGCTTAGCTGAATTTGGTATCCAGCTACACGAGTATCTGCAACAACGATTTCCTCATATTTTTTCTACGTATGCCGGTAAAAAAGATGTACATCATCTGTTAAAAATGCTGGAAGATGAGCTGCTCGGATCAGCTGAAAAAATCAGTCGGTTAGAGACACAGCTGCAACAGATTAAGCTACAGTTGCAGCAGGAGCAGGAAAAATCGGTGGACATGCATGCGCAGAAAGTGGCGTTGGAGAGGGAAAAAGTCCAAATGGCAGGCAAACAGGCTGCTGAACTGGCATCTGTAAAGTCGGAAGTGAACAGATTGTCTGAACAGATGTTGGCCCGCTATATCACCTTTGCCAAACAGGTAAAAGAGGGATCAGATGAAGACAAGAAACGCCTTATTTTATCATTTCACATCGGCTATGCGCAAATGTCGAATGCTGTATTCCGTCATCTGGCAGCTACCGGAGATGATGCAAGCGGATTGAACATCCGGTTGCTGAAGGGCGAGCCGGTTGAATCCAGAAGAACGGTGGATCAATTCACCTCCATGAATGATGTACACTATTGGGTAGTGCTGCTCATCAAATTACTGGAAGCAAATGGAGTACGATCAATCGAAGACGTATATGTTCACGGTGATAAAATTCAACTCAAAGACTGACCATGTTCAAAGCTAACCGCACACTTATTCTGTTTCTCATCTATGTAGGGTTGGCATTTTTATCCTACCATCTGTTTAAACCGATGGCCTTCCTGCTGGCTTCGGGGATCGTTTTGTCGATTCTGTATTTTATCCAGGCTTCTGCTTTGGTTCAGCCGGGTTCGATCATGGGGAAAAAGCAGCAGTCGGCCCTTGCATTATCCTCTTTGGTTATATTGACGCTGCTTTTTGTTCTTTCTGTTTTTGTATTGCGGGATTACCAGCGGCCATCCGGAGATGAACCTTATTTTGTGAATGCGGATCATCATGCCGTTCAGAATACGGGTGTGGCGTTTGATGGAAACCTGTTTTTATATGGACCGGAAAACAAAGCAGAAGGCCTCTGGACCTCCGAAGGGGGAACGCTGCAGCTGGAAACATCTGAATCGGCAGTTCAGTTAAAGGCCAATGGGTTTTACACGCCGGTATTCAGTTTAGTGGACGACAGTGCTGAATTGCTCAATCCCGTATGGTCGCAACCACTGGTTGCCGGCTACAGCATTACCGATGGTAAAACCCGGCTGAGCTGGTTATCCATGGAATCTGAAGGAGACCATACATACCGGATGGAGGTTGTATTCCAGACACAGGATCCTCTGCTGCTGGGCAATAAACCCAGGGGAATAGGATTTTCCGATACATTCAGGCTCGAGGCTCGTATCCGAAAAGGCTTATCGCTCATGGATCTCCTGCAGGGCCTTGAGAAAAAAGCTGCTAATGAGGACAGGAGCAGTCTGGAGAGTTCACCGGCCCTCCTTGTAGATGGATTGGTGTACCAGTGGCTGAGTCAGATTGGCCGACTGGAAATCATTGCTGCACGGAAATCAGATGAGAATGGAGTATTATTTCTGCAGCCTTCTGCACAGATGATCTCGGATGGATATCGTTGTTCTGTGAATGGTCGTCCGGTTTCGCATCTTACATCGTACACCCTGCCTCTGCAATTGGATCAGCTCTTTTTTATCGGGCTTGGGCGAGATCGCTATCCGTTGAAGGTCTTACCATCCAATCGGATTTCGGAATCCGTTGCCTCCACAAAGTCTTCAGTTCTTTTGTTTGAAGACCACCAGCTATGGCCGTTCTACAGTGTTCCGGGCAATGGGCTGAAGCCGGGAGAAACCGTGCTGCGTTTTCTGAAGAACAATTACGATCTCGATACATTATCGGATATACGGGAAGGCTTTATGTTTCAGCGGAACATGAAGGTGAACAGGGAAACATCTGTTGACGGACTGCTGGAGTTTGAGGCGGATAAAACCGGAGTACCCCTGAAATGGCGCACCAGTTTCGGCAAGTTTAATGAAGGAGAAGGGAATTTTATATTGACCGGTTCTTCCGGTAAAACTGAATGGCTTTATGCCATTCAGGATTTGTCCGACAATTGGTTTGGGTATAGCATAGTAAAGTACTATCTGTTTTTTATAGTACTAACTATGATGATATTAATTGTTTTTTTCCCATCCCCTGCAACTATACTGATAGAGACACCGCTCCTGGTGATGGTTTATTGTTTGCTGGTTTTTCGATATCTCCTCTTGTGGCGAATTGCTACGTTTCCGCCATTGGAGAACATCAAAAAGTTTGAATTACAGCAAACCATTCGCCAGTTTGACAACTGGCCGGTGAAGGATGCTCCCTCTTCTTTCACGTTTCTTGTGGTAATGAGTACGCTGATCTTCCTGATGGTGTTCCGTTACCACAAAGGGAAGGATACGTGGCTGACCCGGCTGATCAGCAAGACCGGTACTAAGTTTTCCGGGATGATGGCACCGGTTCTTACCCGTTTCCCTTCGTATAAATGGACGGTACAGTTCTTCGTATTTCTTGTTTTCTGCAGCGTAATTACACAGATTCCCGGGATATTGGAGCGCTTATCGCGCATTGCGTTTCCCCTGTTCGGCTATCTGTTTTTTAGTTACCGGGCGCTCTCTTCCGGGCAGAAGATCAGCTTCCTGCCTGTAAGGTTCCGCCACTGGACATCACGTGTGGTTCCTTTTTTTTCCGCTGCAGCAGAAACTGAGCAGGTGCTGATCGGACTCCTGCCACTGGCCTATTTTGCGATTTTTGATACCGGCTTTGCGATCATCTTTCTGATGTTCCTGCTGATTCGTTTTGCTTTGTTTACCTTGTTAAGATATCGATCGAATCTGCGGTTACCGGGTTCTTCCATGAATCCCCGACTGATCCCCCTGATGGCGGTAGTGGTGTTGCTTGGCTTTCTGTTGCTCTGGAAAGGAAGCATACATTTCCTGTTAAAGAATAGCATACCCGTACTGGTCATCGGACTGATTTTTCTGATGTTGCTGGTGTATGTCCTGAACATCGTATCATGGGCGAAAAAATTTCTGTTATCACTATTCATGGTACTCATCGTATTGTCGGTACTTCCCTTTACGGGCAGGGAAATTCAGGGATTGATCGACCAGAAGATCCGTCTGGTAAAATACCGGGCAGAGCTGATCTATAAACCGATGGAAGCGGTTCTGCTTGAAAACAGGTTCCAGTCGAATCAGGAAGCCAAAATTCTGGAAACAGCGCAGAACCAGTGGTTCATCCATTCTTATTTAAAGGAAGCCACTTTCCTGGATCCGCTGAAAAAAGACGGCCTTATTGATTTTCGTCCGCATTTCCGAACCGGGGTGGATTATAGTACACAGACGCGTGATGTGGTGCTGCCCCGTTATGTGATCGGTGAGTTTGGCGGCTTCACCATGTTGTTGCTGTTGTGCTTCTGTACATTACCCATGGTCCTGTATCTGATTGGTTATCGCATCACCAATCCGCAGAAGACTTCTTTTTTGCCCGATGGATCGGTGGGGCTGATGGCGCTTGTATTTTTATTTACCACTGCGCTGATGTTGTGGCTCACCTCTACGAACCGGTTTGTTTTCTTTGGTCAGGATTTTCCGTTTCTGAGTATAACCAGCCGGATCAGCGCATTCGTTCCAATGGGATTGGTAGTAACTGTTTTGGTTACCAATCCGGT
>CANHUD010000123.1 GCA_947463665.1 Sphingobacteriales bacterium | reverse complement strand
GTTCTTGGCCATAACGTGTTGGCGGCGATCTTATACGGTTTCAGCTCTTCGGAAAGTCCGTAGGCAATCATACTCATGCCATATTTGCTCATGGTATAGGCCAGATGTTTGCCAAACCATTTTTTATCCATGTTTATCGGCGGAGATAAATTGAGGATATGCGGATTCGTTCCTTTTTTAAGCAGCGGAATACAGCTCTTACTAACCATAAAGGTTCCGCGAACATTGATGTCGTGCATCAGATCGTACCGCTTTGCTTCCGTCTGTTCCGTTGGTGTAAGAGAAATGGCGGAGGCATTGTTGATCAGGATGTCGATCCCCCCAAACTGCTGTTCCGTTTGTGCCACCGCTGCCAGGATCTGGTCTTCATGACGGATATCACAGGCGATGGGCAGCGCCTTTCCGCCGGCAGCCATCACTTCCTCCGCCACAGAATAGATCGTTCCCCCCAGTTTCGGATTTTCTTCCGTTGATTTCGCCACAATTACAATGTTCGCCCCTTCACTGGCGAGTTTCAACGCGATCGCCCTGCCAATTCCCCGACTGGCGCCGGTTATAAAAGCTGTTCTGTTCTGCAAACCCATATATGTACCGTTTGCCTCAAATTACAACTTTTCCCTGACCTTGGAGGTCGGGATTCAACCACTATGCAAGATCCAGCCTTGGCTTATTCTGCAGGATCTCATCGATCCGCTGCATCACCTCCGGAGTGAGTACAGGCAACACGTCCATGGCCTTCAGGTTCTCCTCCAGCTGCTCTGCTTTCGAAGCACCGAGAATCGCTGTGGTCACATGCGGATTCACCACGGTCCAGGCTATGGCCAGCGTAGGCAACGAAACACCCAGATCAGCCGCCAGTTCCATCAGCTTCCGCAACTTAGCGATCTTTTCCTCCTGTAGCCATCTGTCTTTCAGCCACCCGAAATTCGAATAACTGAGTCGGGAACCCTCCGGCATACCATTCAGGTATTTACCGGTGAGAAAGCCCGCAGCCAGCGGACTCCAGATGGTGGTACCCAGCCCAACCGTGCGGAAAACAGGCAGATAATCCTGCTCCATCCGAAACCGCTCAAACATATTGTACTGCGGCTGCTCCATAGCAGGGCCGATCAGTTTGTACTGCTGCGCCACTTTATGCGCCTCCATGATCTCTGCACCACTCCACTGTGAAGTCCCCCAGTACAGGATCTTCCCCTGCTGGATCAACTGGTGCATGGTCCATACGATCTCTTCCATCGGCACATTCGGATCGGGGCGGTGACAGAAATACAGATCGAGATAGTCCAGCTGCAACCGCCGCAGGGCATCATGACAGGCCTCAAACAGATGCTTGCGGCTCAATCCGGCCTGGTTCGGCTTATTCTCAGGACCTCTCAATCCAAAATAGGCTTTTGAAGACACCACATAGGAGCTCCGCTCCCAGTTCTTCTGCTTCAGCACCCGCCCCATCATGAGCTCACTCTCCCCTCCGGCATACGCTTCCGCATTGTCGAAAAAATTAATGCCCGCATCATACGCCATCCCCATCAGCCGGTCGGCACTATTATCTTCGATCTGCTTATGAAAGGTCACCCAGCTGCCGTACGACAACACGCTGAGCTGCAGGCCTGTACGGCCCATATATCTGTATTGCATAGTCTGTTATTTCTGTAAAATTATTGATTTACCCGGATCACAGAGTTGGTGATCTGGTACATCTCAAAATAAGAAAAATCCTGCGGGGCATTCAGTCCAACCCCAATCATGATCATATCGGGGCGATGGATCCGAACGGGCTTATCGGTGTAAAAACGCTGTTCATTCTGGTTCCACCACAATTCTGCGCAGTACAGCGTATCGCCGGTGGTATTGAATACGCGGACACTGTCGCGCAAAAAAATCAGATTTCGCTGCTCAAAATACTCCCCATACCGCGCATCCAGCTGGCTTTTGATCACCCCCTCCGTAGAGTCCTGGAAAAAGTCAACATGCATGGTTTTCGGAAAAACAACTTTGGCTGATGTGTCCTGGTATCGTAACATCAATGGCGCCCTCAGACGTGCACGCATATTGCCACCGCTGCTCATGTATGCTTCCATACCAATGGCCTCATCCACTCCCAGCTTTCGGGCGGAGATCGCCTTCACCTCCTCCTCGCTGTTCACACAGGAAGTCCATAACAACAATCCCAAAAACAATAGCCGGCGCATCGCTCTATTGATACGTACGTTTGTTGAACCAAATATCACTTAGGTTGAAACCTGCAGAAATTCGAAACAAATTCTCCCGGATGGAATTTTGCTTGGTACCTCTTCCACCTATTTCAAATGCGAGATTGATAGTAGTGTACTGGTTGGTATAAAAGGTGCGGCGAACCGGCAGTCCTGTTCCAAACGTAAAGGCCCAGATATTCATATCCGTACCGATATCCACCTGATCGGGCCCATAATAGAAACCGGCCCGATACGCTACGCGGCCCCAGTAATTTTTACCGGCGATGTCAGGAATCAACTGCGTCCCCACCCGGAATACCCAGTTGTCGCGCAAGGCATCCGGCTTACCGTAAAACCGATACTGACTCCAGGGAGTCTGACTAAACTCCGCACTGATCAGAAATTTATCGGCCTTCTCTACCAATAAACCAAAGCCGATACTACCCGGAACGGTTATATCGCCTTTCTCTTCTACCGATTTGAATACACTATCCACCACAAATTCTCCTCGCTGTCCAATAGAATAGATTTCCCGGCTGGTGCTGCGCTTCGCATTCAGCCGCATATCCAGCCCATAAGTCATACCCAGCCGAATGAAAGTTTTCTTCGACAACGGAATCTGGTATTGCATGCCCGACTGAAAAAACAGTCCGCCGAAATGAGTGGAGTCCGTGAAACGGGCGGGGCGATACGACACCGTATCATTGATCAGAATCCGCTTGGAAAGATAGTTCCGGCTGCCAAATACATAACCGGTATTGAAGCCAATCGAAAAATTCTTGGAGCCATATGCAAAACCGGTGAAGCCTCTGTAAGATCCGCCTTCGCCGGTGTACTGGTTCAGAACACTGTCGATCCCCGGTAGTCTTCCACGGGTCACCAGATCGTAATTCACCCTGCTGTCGGGCTTCATCCCCAGTACCATGCCCCAGTTCTTTGATTTACTCAGCGGGAAACCAAGAACCAGATAGGAGGGAATCAGGTAGGCCGACTGATAATTATTGGTTGTATTGGAGGTCCGAAGCGTCCGGCTGGAATAATCGAGGCCTACATCGTAGGTCATCAGCTTCAACCGGGAATACGTGGCCGGATTGGAAAAATTGACCGATTGCAGATCATGATACGCAATCGAAATGCCTCCCATCCCCCGGTTCAGAATGTTCTGGTTCGGAAAAATATCCCCGATTCCGTACCGGGAATAAGGAGAATTCTCCTGGGCAAAAACAGCTCCGCTGCATAACGAGCTGATAATCAGTATATAAAATATTCTACTCACGTTCATGGTTGTGTTCACTAATGGCATAGAGGCCTTTATATAAAAAGTCAGGGTCGGCAAATATCGTGTTTTTGAGGTGTAGCGTGAAATATGTGCTGTCGCCCCCGGTTAACACCACGTTAAAGTTATCATAACGTTCCCGGTACGCATCGATCATTCCGTCAATTTCCTTAGCCATTCCCAGAATCACGCCCGACAGGATATTTGTGCGGGTATCGTATCCGATCAGCGGGAAATTCCAGTCGGGCTCCACAAACGGCAGCTTAGCCGTATAATCCCGAAGCGATTTCAGACGCATCTCCATCCCGGGGGAAATGCCTCCACCCAGAAACTCCGCGCCCATGCTGATGAAATTATACGTTACCGCCGTTCCCAGTCCGATCACCAGATTGTTTTTTCCGGGATGAAATTTCAGTGCTGCCGCCGCCAGCGCAATCCGGTCCGCCCCCATGGTCTCCGGTTTCCCTACCGGCACGGTAAAAGGAAAACGGGAAAGGTGCGACAACATATGAAACCGGCTGCCATCCGATAGCAGCTTTTCTATAACCGGATCGTGGTTGACCACAGAAGAGAGGATGGTCCGCTCTGGCTGCCACCGCTCCAGCACCTGCCGGATCTCCTCCGGCCCTCCATCCTGCAATACGTCGATTTCCTGCAATGCATCGCCCCGGAATACGGCGTACTTGCGACGGGTATTCCCGTAGTCGAAACAGAGTGTGGTCATACGTTGCTTCAAAGGCTAAAAGTACGCTAAAAAAAACTTCTTAAAAGTCGAATTCAAAACTGCTCAGGTTTTTGAAATGTCCATTCAGTTTCACCCGCTCCTTCAGGTTCTCCATCTCCTGTACGATGGGTACCACCCGGCCCAGATGCCGGCGCAGAAATTCCTGCCGGTGCAACTCCTGGTCCAGCCGCAGCAACTCATACTCTTCTTCCGGCGATAAGCCCACATGATGCGCCACATCGTAACTCAGCAATTCCGCATCGGGCTTTCCGAAAGCTTTTTCCACCTTGAGCAGCCGGTGCAGCTGGCGTATCTTTTTCAAAAGCCGCTGCATCCGCTCCGGATCGCCCTGATCGTTCCGCTCAGGATAATGAACGATGGCTCCGCTGTAGAGTTTATCACTTACCTGTGGCATCGTTTCCAGTACGCGAAAAACCTTCAGCCCCCTGGTTTTGATGTCCATCTCCCCGTTCTCCTCCACCCGTACGATCTCCGTGATCTCTACCAGCGTGCCCAGTTCTTTGACATTTTTACCGATGACCACCGGTATGCCAAAAGGTTTGTTATCGGCATAACATTCATTGATCAGCTGCTTATACCTCGGCTCAAAAATGTGCAGATGCAGTGCCTCTCCGGGATACACCACCAGCTGCAGGGGAAATATGGGAATGAAATTCGTCATGTTCGATGTCTTACCTTCGTTTACAAAGGTATTCGCACAAACGTATATGAAGAAACGCTTCTCTGCCGCCACCGGCCGGTTTGCTGCTTTTTTTTCGCAAACCCGCACGCAGTTCCTCCTTGGCCTGCTTGTTACCCTGCTGGTCACCCTCGCTGAAGTAGTGAAATGGAAACAACGGAATTTCTTCATCTACCGGAATGCCACGCTGGATCTCTGGGCCGGTCGGATGCCCTACGGTCCGGAATGGACAGCATCTGTAGGGCCCGATGCTTTTCTCTATGGTCCGCTTTTCACGCTGCTCTTCACTCCGTTCGCCTGGCTTCCGCCCTGGCTGGGGCCCTTTGCCTGGAACATCGGTAATTTCCTGCTCTTCTTCTACGCCATCCGCTCCCTGCCCCTCTCCGAAACGAAAAAAACGCGGTTCTACTTTTTTGTCTTTCTCATGATGGCCAACAACCTCATGTACTATCAGTATAATTTAGTAGTCGCCTCCATCTTCCTGCTGGCCTATGCCTTCCTGGAAAAAGGCAGGCCGATGGCCTCGATCCTGCTCATTGGTGTCTCCGGATTCACCAAGATCTACGGCGTATTCCAATATGCCTTCCTGCTTTTATACCAGCGCACCTGGCGGAATGTATTTCTCTACGTGCTGCCCACTCTCCTGATCCTCGCGCTCCTGCCCCTGGTTATGCTGTCGCCCCGCGAACTCCTCAACACCTACACTTCCTGGATCAGCAGCTTCCCCTGGCATTTCCAGTCGCGCCCCTGGATGTCCGTTTTTCACATCCGCCTCCTCTTCTCCGCTGTGCCCGTCTCCACCATCCCCTACCAGCTGGGGGCACTGGCCCTGCTTTCCCTGCTTTCGCTGTGGCGGCTCAACCGCTCTGCCGATGCGGGTTTCCGGGCACAGACCACCGGTATTATGATGGGCTGGGTCATCCTCTTCAGCAACTCACCGGAAATCGGTACCTACCTCATCGCCATGACGGGCCTCGCACTCTGGTATTACAACAGCCAACCGGTAAAAGGGGAAAAAATCCTCTTCGCCCTCAATTTCTTCCTCTTCATGATCGTTCCGCAGGATGTGCTCTGCCCCAAACCGATCATGAGGCTGCTCATTGAAAAAGCACAGCTTCATCTGCTGGTCTTCCTCAGCACCTGGCTGTGGATGATCTGGAAGACCTATGGTCCGAAACAGCCATCGTGAAAAAAAATACCCCGAAAAAACCATACAGAAAAACGCCGTACTGCGTCTGCAGACCGATCTCATAAAGAGAGATCATGAACATCAGGGCGTGAAAAGCAATCCACCTGAACCCTCTCAGCGTGCGCATGAAAAAGGGATATACCATAAAAGTTAGCATAACGAATACGGATAGTATTCCGGCCGATACGCCCATGAATAAAAACTCATTACTGGGCATCAGCTGCTCGTAGGGTTTCAGGAATGGCGCCTGTTTTCCGTACCACTCCAGCATCCCCTGCTTCACATCGCCCATGCCCATACCGCTCTGCCAGTGCCGGCGGAACAGGTCCAGTCCGCCCCGGAAAGAAAATACCCGCGGGGTGTCCGACAATCCTTCTACATACCCTCCGCGTGAATACTGCTGAAAATCCCACCATACAAACCGCAGGCGGTTTTGGAACGATGGCAGCGCAAACCAGGCCAGTACCGGCAGCAGTGCCACACCGCTTACCATCAGCCAGCGCTTCCATCCACGCATCCTGAAAAATATCCAGCAGAACAGCAGCAGGTAGAAACCCAGTAACCCTGTTTTGGAAGCCAGCAGATGCAGAAAAAAAATGGTTAGGAGACTATACCCCCATTCCATCCATCGCCCTTCCCACTCGGCAGCCACCCAGATCAGCGAGAGCAGCAACAGCCAGGCATACCGAACATGGTCATCGCTCATCACCACCCGCAATACCTTGGCCCTGAGATACGCTTCCTCCATGCCGGGATTCGCATAGTACATCCACATACCATACAAAATAGATAGTATAAGCATGCTGCATAGTGCTATCTTCAGCGAACGACGAACGGATATATCCAGTTCAGATAGTACAAATGCGGCAAAGGGAAACAGCAGCAGCGGGATTTTTTCCTGCATCAGCATTCCCCACTGGTGCTTGTCGGCCGACCACAGGCCGCTCAAAAACGGCATCCAGAACAGCAGGGTCATCCCCTGCAGCCAGTAGGAAGAGCGGAACAGCTGCCATGCCTGCCGCCCGCCGGTAAGAATGGCGGTTGTCAGGAATAAAATAGTGGCTACCGACAGC
>CANHUD010000122.1 GCA_947463665.1 Sphingobacteriales bacterium | reverse complement strand
TACTGCAGGCAGAAGCGGTTCAGCCGATCGTATACGGATGAGGGAACATGCGGTGTTTGCAGACCGAAAAGCTGCTGATAGGCCAGAATGTTCTGTGCGGCGGAAATTTCCCTGTAGGAGGTTGTTGCGGCGCCTGCCTGCTTTAGTTTTCGCAGTGTGTAATCGGAATAATTTTTTCTGAGTTCCGGATAGGGTTTATGCAGATCGATGATCTGGTTGTGTTTGCGTGTAGTAGTTGCATCCTGATGTATAAAATTCAGATGGATTTCAGCGAAACGAAAGCGCTTTCGGGCTTCCTGAAGGAAGGCCTGTTGTATGTGCGCATCTGATCGTCCGAAAACCCCCAGTTGCTGGGTAAAGGGTGGCTGGTACAGATAGCGGATGCCCCATTTTTTTCCTGAGGTTAGCGGCATTACGGCTTCATAATCGCCCATAATCAGGGCATCCCATTGTGGACAGAAGGTATTGAGGTATTCTGCTCTGCCGTAGATCAGACCATTGAGTGACGTTCGGATGCATTGATTCCAGCGGGCCGGATCGATAGCACTGTATGGAACGAAACGAATGTCCATCAGAAGGAAGAGAAGATTTTACGGATGTCAAGATTCTCCAGATTGATGCTGAACGACATGCGCTGGAAGAAGCCATTTCCCGGAACGGATCGGAAATAATCCCGGTAGGGTTTGCTGTAGATCAGCGGGAAATAGAAATTGATGGTTTTATTCAATAGTGGAATCTGGATACCACCATTGTAGAGAAAGCGGGGTTCTCCGCTGTTAGCCGACCAGGCATTACCGTATGTGCCTATATCGAGGTAGAGACGGAGAGGAATTTTAACGGGAAGGGCCTGCAGAATATTGAACCGGTCGGGCACATCCATTTCCAGATTGACAGCGGATAGCCAGTTGTCGCTTCTACCCACCTCATCGGATAGCAGGTCTGTCCGCACTTTAAAGAAACCGTCCCGTTCGATGATCTGCTGGCTCGAAAATCCATCATACGCGAATCGGCTTATAAAAGGTGTACTGTAGGCATAGTCTTCAAAGCCTTTAGGACCGGAGAGTTGAAGGTTGTAGCGCTGCATCCGGAAGCGGTCTACCAGGCCCGGCGTGCCTTTGTAAAGGAAAGTACCCGTGAAGAAACGAAGCTGCACACCTCCTTTTCGGATGAAGTTGAAGAAATATTTTCCGGTGAACTGCAATCGGTAGAAAACATCATGACTTTCAGCCAGGAAGCTGGCTTTCCAGGGGTAGAGGATGCGTTTGTTTTCCACTACGAACTTACTTTGCAGCAGCTGGTAGCCGAATCGGGCCTTGACAAGCGTCCCGGAGGTCTCATCCAGTGCCATTTCATCTTCCCGGATCCGGATATAGGAAAGTTGCAGGTATTTGTTTAGCGTGCTTCGTGGATCCGGTTCTTTTAAGGTCAGTTTGAGGGAGGGCGATAGTTTAAAGAAAGGCAGTGCCGTGGTAGTACCGGTGGTATCGGTGAACGTTCTGGAATCGAAAGTAGAAGCGATCAGGGAGAGTTCTACCGACTGGAAGGTCTGTTCCGGGTAGAAGGTATAGGCGAAGCGGCTCCAGCCATTGACCCGACCGGTTTTGAGGCCTACTACCGGCAGCATGACCATGTTAAAGGCGGGAACCGGCAAACTGTAATTGTGAATAAGCAGTCCGGCCATTACACCATTGAAAGAACTGAGCATGGCAGCGGGCGTCAGGAAAACCGGTTGTTTTTCGTGGATTTTATCGAGACGATAAAACGGTAAAACTGCAACCGGTTTGGCTGGAGAGGAAGATATCGGACCGGGTTTATCTAAAAGATGGAAAACCGGATCCAGTTTTTTCCCACTGATCTGTTCCATTTGTTGCTGAAAATCGGATCTGCCGGGATGTTTATGCTGCCATTCTTTAAAATACCGGCGCATGGCGCTGTCGAATACTGATAGGCCCAGTTCTTTTTCGAGTTCTTTCATCCATAGGGCGGCTTTCTGGTAGGCGATGAACCCATAGTTGGCAGCGGTGAACCGATGGGCAGGGGTGGAGATCGGCTGATCTTTATGTGTTTTAAGCTGTTGTGCCAGCAGCAGATCCTGCAATCTGGGATCTGTAATGAAGCCGAGGATGCCTTTTTGAGGAACGTTAGGGTATTTCAGTTGTTCGTACCGTTTTTCGTAGTAGGAGTTCATGCCTTCGTCCATCCAGGGCGCGCTGCGTTCATTGGAGGCCAGCGCACTGTAAAACCAGTTATGACCTATTTCATGGAAGATGGTGAGGTCCAGTTCTTTGGGATTGGAGATATCAGACAGCACTGTGATGGTTGGATATTCCATTCCTCCGGGAAATCCCTGCGTACCATCCACCACCGTAGCCTGTGCATAGGGATAATCGCCGATCCATGCTGAAAGGGTTCGGAGAGCATCTTTCAGGTTGTTCAGGCTGTTTTGCCAGACATCGATTTTATCCAGGTGGAAATACACCTGTGCCTGGATGATCTTTCCGGAAGGGAGTTGTACGGTATCGTTCTGGAGGGTCCAGGTGGTATCGGTAAACCAGGCAAAATCGTGTACATTTTCCTGCCGGAATACCAGCGTTTTAAGCGGCGTTTCGTTCCAGTTACGGGGCGTTGGGCGTTGGTTTTTTCGCTGCGGGTAATGAATGGTTTTTTCCAGTGGCTGCAGCGGAATGCCGGTTGCGGCAACAGTAAAGGGTTGAGGTACGGTGATGGAAACCCGATAATCTCCAAAATCTGCATAAAACTCTCCCTGGTCCAGATAGGGCATCGGGTGCCAGCCCTGCGCATCGTAAACAGCCGGTTTGGGGTACCATTGTGTGATCTGATAGCTACTTTCCTGCCATCCGCTTCGCGAGAATGTGTAGGGGAGGCGCACATAAAAAGGAGTGGTCAGCTGGGTAGTTTTTCCCGGAGGCAGCGGTTCGGGCAGCCATACTTTCAGAATATCGATGTGTTCCGGGTGTGGTTCGGTTTTAAGGGATGTTTCACCGATTCGGAAATCAAGCTGGTTGATATATCCTTTTTTTTCAGGCTCGGAAAAATAAAACCGGGTATCGCCAATTTGCAGCAGTTGTTCGCTGAAGGCTGTCCGGTCGTTTTTGTAGGCATTCGGCCAGAGGTGAAACCAGATAAACGGAAGGGAATCCGGAGAATGGTTGGTATAGGTGATTTTGCTGAAACCAAGCAGGGATCGGCGTTCAGGGTCCAGTTGAACGCGGATATCGTGATCCACTTTCTGCTGCCAGTAGGACTGGGAATGAGCTGTAAGGGAAACGAACTGGAAAAAAAAGGAGAGGATAAGCGGTATGGGTCTCATGATTATTTTCCTTTTCCGTGGATAAGGATCCGAAAGGTATGCATCAGGATCTTAAAGTCCAGAAAGAGCGACATGTTTTCAATATAAACCAGGTCGTAGGTCATTCGTTCAGCCATTTGCCCGATATTTTCGGCATAGCCGAATTTGACCATTCCCCAGCTGCTGAGCCCGGGTTTTACGTATAACAGTCGGTGGTAATGCGGATGAAGTCGGATGATCTGGTCGATATAGAATTTTCGTTCCGGTCTGGGTCCTATGAGGCTCATATCGCCTTTGAGGATATTGAGAAACTGCGGGAGTTCATCGATCCGCCATTTCCGCATGGTCCTTCCCCAGGGGGTGATGCGCGGATCATTTGCCGAAGAGAGCTGCGGCCCGTTGATTTCGGCATTGGCATACATGGAGCGGAGCTTGTAGATCCGAAAAGGGCGGCCCCTGAAGCCGATTCGTTCCTGAGAGTAGATAACAGGTCCGGGGGAGGATCGCCAGATGCGGATGCAGGCGTAGATGAGCAGTGGCAAGGTGAGAATCAGGCCAATGATGGCTGCCAGGATATCGATGCCGCGTTTCAGGTTTTGCTGCCAGCGCGGCATGAGGGTGGTATGGATGTCGATGAGTGCCGGACCGAACAAATTGGTTGTTTTAACCGCTCCGGATAGTATGTCGATCGTGTCGGGTAATAACTTTATGTCGATATCATACTTGCTGATCGACTGAATCAGTTTTTCAACTCCTGTTCCATGCGGCTGGTCCAGAGCGATGATGACCAGATCTGCCGGATTGGATGCCAGATAGTAGTCCAGTTCGTTGAGGGTGCCGAGCCATGGAATCTGGCCGGTATGGGCGGATGGAACCGATTCGGGCGAGAAAAATCCGGCTACCCGGAAGCCCAGCCATTTTCTGTTGGATTGCAGGTCTGCCAGGAGGTTTACCAGTTTGGAAGGAGAGCCGATCAGCAGCGTCTGGAACCATACATCCCCATCCACAATCTGTTTTTTCACCTTGTTCAGTAAGAGTATACGGGGAAGAAAGGGAATAAGGATGAACAGCGCCCATAGCAGTAGGAAAGCCTGGTAGTAATAGGTTGTTGTGGAAACCTGATCGTCCAGAATGGCGGCAAAAAACAGAACGGTGGTTCCTATACCGGAGATCAGCAGCATGGTGAAGAGTTCCTGCAGGCGGGATTTGTGATAGAGCGACTCATAGCAACCGGTCAGTGCATAGAGGAATACCCAGCCCATTGGAATAATCACCAGGCCGATCCAGAAAGTGGGATCGGTGATGATCTGCCGGTAGAGGTTGTCAACCTGTTCATGTAAAATAAGTTTTCTGGCGATAAAGAACAGTGCCCATGCGAAGGCAAAGCTCAGATAATCTCCGGCAACATACCAGGCAATGGATATCCGGCGCTGGTACCTCATTTGGCTGGTTGGGTTGCGGGTCCGGTTTCGATTTTACGGAGGATCTCATGTGCTACTTCCATCGCCACGAAACCATCGATCTCATTGACCGGAGGTCGGGAATCGGTTCGGATGGCATGGCAGAAAGCGGTCAGTTCGGCCTCTATAGCATTTACTTCTTCCACTACCGGATTGTCAATGGCAATGGTTTTGGTTCCATGCGGCGTTTCCATATCGAAGTGAAAGAGCTCTTCTTCACCTTCTGTCATCAGTTTGATGATCTCGGTTTTTTTCTCCAGAAAATCTATGCCGATGTAAGCGTCTTTCTGGAAAAGCCGCATTTTGCGCATTCGTTTCATCGATATCCTGGAAGAGGTGAGATTGGCCACACAACCGTTGTGAAATTCTATGCGGACATTGGCGATGTCTGGCGTGTCCGTCATCACCGCTACACCGCTGGCACTGATCTGTTTGACGTCACTTTTGACCAGATGCAGGATGATGTCTATGTCATGGATCATCAGATCCAGAATCACGCTCACTTCGGTTCCGCGCGGATTGAACTGCGCCAGCCGGTGCACTTCGATGAACATCGGATTCAGCGGTCTTTTTTTCAGGGCTGTGAAGGCGGGATTAAACCTTTCTACATGTCCTACCTGAAATTTAACTTTCGCTTCTTTGACCAGTTGTACGATTTCCCGGGCCTGGTCCATGGTATCCGCCATTGGCTTTTCCACGAATACATGTTTCCCGTTTCGGAGGGCGAGCTGGCATAAGCTGAAATGATGGTTGGTAGGAGCCACGATATCTGCTGCATCGATCTGCTGCATCAGCGCTTCGGCATCTGTATACCGTTGGAGTCCGTATTCTTTTTCAATTTCAGCAGCCGTCTGGTTGTTCGGATCAAAAAATCCCACGAGCTGGGTTCCTTCGATTTTCTTCCAGTTGTTCAGGTGGAATTTGCCCAGATGGCCCACTCCAAATACACCGATTTTCAACATGCTGCAAAAATAACGCTGAATGCCTTGCTACGCTTCGCTCTTTGGATATAAGGCGTATATTGTTGATAAAATGAGCGTATGTCCAAGTCCGTCCAGAAAACAATGCCCGGAACGATGCCGGTTGAGACTCTCCTGCAGGGTCTGGAGGATGTTCAGTTGCTTCACGACAGCCGGAAGCTTATTGAACTTTTAACGGGCATAACAGGTGAACCAGCGGTGGTCTGGGGAGATTCGATCATTGGATTCGGTCAGTACAGCTATACGTATGCATCCGGACGATCCGGTATTTATTTCCTTACAGGTTTTTCCATCCGAAAGCAAACGATCTCGATCTACACCAATATTTATCTGGCAGCGGAAGATCCCCAGCTTAAAGCATTGGGAAAATTCCGCCATGGCAAATCCTGTATCTATGTTCGAAGGCTCTCCGATATTCGCCTGGATATACTGGAGAAGCTGTTGCGCTTTTCTGTTGGCAAACTCCGGGAAATGCATCCCTGATCATTCCTGCCGCCATACTTCGAGCGGAGATCTGGAAACTATAAACCGGATATTGAAAAGTCCGATCAGGATGGTTAGTACTGTTATGGTTAGTATGATCCCAATGATCGGTAGCAGATCCGGTCTGAACGGAATATCAAAACTGAAACTGGCCATCGCCCAGCCGGCAAGAACTGCCAGTATGGCTCCGGAGCCTGTTGCGAGCAGACCAATAAACGCATATTCCACTGCATTGATCTGGTAAATTTGTCGGCGTGTGGCACCCAGCGTGCGGAGCAATACACTTTCCTGTACCCGCTGGTATTTACTGATAAGTACGGAGGCAATCAGTACGATCAGTCCGGTGATCAGACAGAATCCGGATAAGAAGCGGATCACGAATCCGATCTTGTTAAGCAATACGTCCACTATGTTCAGAATAAGTGTAAGGTCCACTACCGAAACATTGGGAAAGCGCTCTACGATCCGCTGCTGTACACGGGCGGCTGTCGCGGCATCCGGTGTACGGGTGATCAGCACATGGAACTGAGGGGCCTGTTCCAGCACACCTGCAGGAAATACCACCAGAAAATTCGTCTGGATCCGGTTCCAGTCCACCTTTCGAAGGCTACCCACTATTGTGGTTAGCATAGTGCCCTGTACATTAAACGTAAGGGTATCTCCTAAACGGATAGCATTTCTTCGGGCAAAGCCTTCTTCTACGGAAACAGGAATGATGCTGCCGGTAGCCCGGGGGATCCATTGGCCGGAATGAATTCGTTCGGAAGCGATAAGACTATCCCGGAAGGTTACTCTGTATTCCCGGCTGAAAACCCATTTTTTGATGGGAAGGGAGCTGTCTTTTCGAAGACTTTCCGCATTGATCTGGTTGACCGATTCCAGACGCATGGTGACGATGGGAACCGTGGCATCGGCCGGAAGGCCCATCTGGCGTACT
>CANHUD010000121.1 GCA_947463665.1 Sphingobacteriales bacterium | reverse complement strand
GCGGGAGCCTGGAAAGCTGGATGGTTGCTGATGGTCAGCTTTCCTGTAATGGCCATAGGATGGTTATTCCATTTTCTGCCCTATCGGTTCGGGCGGTATATGGCGGATACAAAAGTGACAAGGGAAGACTTTTACACCAGTGTACAGTTATCTGTTTCTGCAGTAGCCTATCTTTTATGGTTAGTGGCTGGTGTGATAGTATGGAGCATACTTCGGTGGGAACCCCTTGGCTGGTTTTTATTGCTCGCCCCGGTTTTTGGCTGGTTTTCTGCCAGTTGGATAGACTGGTACCGGGAATGGAAGTCGGCCCGGTTTCTGAGTGATCCCGGCAATCCGGAGGCTCAGTTGCTTAAGAAGAGAAGAGAAGAATTAAAACAGGAAATGCTTCGGCATCTGCCTGCCAATCCCGATTACCTGAGCCTAAAATAAGGCCTATTGGCCTTAAATACATGGATTTTGGTGAAATCACCAATTATTTCTGGTGAAAACACCTTGTGCGGAGAAAATCAATTATGGATTTTTGATGCCTAAATTTTTAAGTTTGATGGATGGGTATGGTCATCGGTTCTTTCTGTATTCTTCATGTCCGCTTTCGTTAATATCGTTGACGATTATGATGAATGAGGGCTTTCCGGGTAATCTTAAAGGAAAGACATCATCTTTGGACGTATTGGAAGAAATGGTTAGAAATGGCGATGCAGATTCAGTATTTCTGGATGTGGATATTACAGTACTTGGTGACGCACTGGTGTTGCTGGAAGAGCTTCGGATGCTTAGGCCCCACCTGCTGATTGTGGTGATGGTGCCATCGTCTTTAGATCATATACCCCTGCATATCAAGGGTCCGGTGGTCAATGTGTTGTTGCGAAGAGTAGATGAAGGGGAGGAGCTGGTCCGGAAGATTCGGGACATTTTTAGGGTAGCCAATGAGCATTCACCTTCTGATCCGCAGGATGTTCCATTTGCGGCTTATTGGAAAGAGTAAAGTGCATATGATACGGGGCCTGAGCTGTCACCATTTGAGTTGGTCGTTCTCACTAAATGCTGTGAACAGAAAAGCGATGTTCAGATTGCCCTGGAAATGGGTATTTCTCTTCAGAAGATAATAGCGTATCGTCTGGCTTTACAGCAAAAATTAGGGGTTAGTAATGTTGCCGGTTTGATTTTGTTTGCGATACAGAAGGGAGTGTTTATTAGTTTATAGGTTACTCGGCCTCCAGGTCCGGCCGGCGTTCTCTGGTTCGTTTCACTGCCTCTTCATACCTCCATGCTTCAATCTTTTTTGGGTCACCGCTGAGGAGTACATCCGGTACTATCATGCCTCTGAAATCTGAAGGGCGGGTATAGACCGGAGGAGCGAGCAGATTGTCCTGAAATGAATCAAAGAGTGCGGAGGTCTCATCGTTCAGTACGCCGGGAATAAGTCTGCCTATACAGTCGACCAGCACAGCAGCCGCCAGTTCTCCTCCACTCAGTACATAATCGCCGATGGATATTTCCATCGTTACATATTTTTGGCGGATGCGTTCATCAATGCCTTTATAATGGCCGCAGATCATCAGCAGATTATCGGCCATCGACAGTCGGTTGGCTATTCCCTGGTTCAGTGTTTGTCCATCCGGCGTCAGGTAAATGATCTGGTCATAGGTACGGGAGGCAGAGAGTTCTTCGATGGCATTGGCCAGTGGTTCTGGCATCATTACCATACCGGCTCCTCCGCCGAACTGATAATCATCGATCTGTCCATATTCATTAACGGCCCATTTACGGAGGGCATGCAGGGAAACCGTGAGTAAGCCTTTGTCCTGGGCGCGTTTCATGATAGAATGGCTGAGCGGACTTTCCAGCAGTTCGGGCAATACGGTCAGAATATCGATGTGCATGTGGCAAAGATACGGGTACGATCGGAGGGATACGGGTACGATCTGAGGCCTACTCCATGAAATCGTCGAGTTCCCTTCGTTCTTTTTTGGTAGGCCTTCCGATCTTGCTCCGGCGTTTGCCTGTAAAGAAGGTAGCTGCCTGGTATTCCAGCCGCTGTAATTCTTCCTCGGGGGTAAGATCGGTATAATGCTTGATTGCTTCGGTATGCTGAACACGATTGTGCAATAAGGATAGCACTTTGATCACCCATTTACGGCCATCGGTCCGAATCTCGTATTCATCGCCAATGGCTACGGTACGGGCCGCTTTTACCGAATCGCCGTTCAGTTTTACTTTGCCTTTATCACAGGCATCGCGGGCAAGCGACCGTGTTTTAAAGATGCGGATGGCCCACAGGTATTTATCGATCCTCAGTTTCTCTTTCTCTGCCATAGATGCAAGGTATGATTATCGGATAAAACGTTCAAAGAACTCCCATGTCCGCAGCATCTGGTCGATCCGCTGACGGTTGTTACCGGCTCGGGTGATCTCATGCGTAGCGCCGGGATGGCGCACATATTCTGCCTGTTTGCCCATCACCTTCAGGCTTTTGTAGTACTGTTCACTAGAGATAACGCCTGTACGCAGGTCGTTCTCACCATGAAAGATAATAACCGGAGTGGTTACATTCTGTACGTAGTTGATGGGTGACTCCCGTTCGAGAACAGCATAGGTGGATTTTTCCCATGGATAACCACCGAAATAATTCGGTACCAGCCGCCAGGCGTTGCCTTCACCAAAGAAGGTACGCAGATCATACACTCCGCGTTGTGCACAGGCTGCAGCAAAGCGTTTGTCATGACCGATGACCCAGGCTACCAGATAGCCGGCATACGATCCTCCGGTGATCAGCAGTTTACTGGTATCGGCCCAGCCCGCAGCCACGGTTTTATCCAGTGCGGTTAGTACGTCACTGGCCGGTCCTGCGCCCCAGTCGTTCACATTGGCTCTTAAAAAAGCTTCCGTGTAGCCTCCGCTGCCTCTGGGGTTGCTGTACACCACTCCATAGCCCCTGCTGCAGAAGTACTGGAATTCATGCCACATGCTGGCTTCGCCGGGGCCCCACATGGCGGAGGGGCCGCCGTGTATTTCCAGCAGTAGTGGATATTTTTTACCGGGTTCGTAGTTGGTGGGTTTCATTACCCAGTATTCAACCTCCATGCCGGCATTGTTTCGGAAACTGTGTTTTTCCGGTATGCTGAGTTTTTTCTCCCGGATCCAGCTGCTGTTCAGGGTGGTCAGTGCTTTTGCGTTGTTCATCAGCAGATCGGCGTGGTACAGTTCAAACGGGTTATCTATGGCTGTTCGTACATATACGATCTTATCGGTTTTAAGATCATAGCTGCCTATCCCTTCATTGAACGAGGTGAGTGTACTAACCTTTTTTGTGGATATATCTAATCTGTTTAGTACGGTTCCACCGTTAGACGGACTGGTGAAGTACAGAAAGGTGTCATCTGCAGTGAATGTCATCGACCCTTTATTTCTGTCGAATGGAATGGAGATGGGGCGGGCGCCGGGTTCCAGTTTCAGCAGCTGCAGGGTGGGAAAGGTATTGAACTGGATGTTTCCGTTCAGGTAAGCGATCCATTTGCCGGATGGCGAAACAGTGGCTCCGGAGAGTCGGCGATTTTTTTCTGCAACCAGCAATTGAAGATCCTTCCCGGTTATAGACACCTTGTACAGGGCGCTCGTCAGGGAACGATCGGGTAGCTGGAGGGAATCGGGGTTCGCTTCCACGAGCAGTTTATCGGCATTAATAAAAGAGGGTGATGAGAAACTGAAGAAGCCGGAGGTAACCGCCGTGGCTTTACTGCCGGGTGTTGCATCGATGATGAACACATGGCTTATGGTTGATTCACCGCTGGTAGTTGCTTCCTGCTGAAAATTCAGTTTGGTAATAACCTTTGCTTTTTTGTCGGCCTCGCTTTTGGCCAGCCAGGCCCGTACTTCTTCCAGTGTACCGTCCGGGTTGGGTTTAGCGGCAGATTTCTTCAGAAAACCATTGGAGAGACCGGGTTTTTCCAGGGGATAGGGAGGCAGCGATCCGGCCGTATTGAGCAGGGTATCGTTGATATAATCTTTAAGATTGAAAGAGGAAGTGTACGCGATGCGTTTGCCATCGGGGCTCCAGACCGGTCCGGAAGCGCCTGATTTCCCGGTGGTCAGTTGAACCGGTTCCCCACCGTTCAGGTACAAGAGAAATAGTTGCGGCGTTCCGTCGGCAGTGCGGACAAATGCAAGGGTGGAACCATCGGGGCTCCAGGCAGGCTGAGCGGCGCCTTCCCGGGCGAAGGTGAGGGGGCGGGGAGCGGAGGTTCCATCCAGTGTGGTCATCCAGATTTGCGACTGGTAGCTATGTTCGTCCGGGTTTTTATCGTCCGATACAATGGAGGTGACCACATACGCCACTTTTTTACCGTCATCGGAAACCGTTACCCCACTGATGTTTTTGATCTTCAGCAGATCGGTAACCGTGATGGGGGCGGTTCCCTGTTGGGAAATGCCTGAAACGGAGAGGAGCAACAGGAATAGCAAACAGCCGTAGATTCTCATAATTGTAGGTTTAACAGACGAAGGTCTAATTTACAGGATGTAATCGTTAACTTGATAAAAAATCAATCGCATGTTTCGTTCACGGTTTTTTGGCTTTTTTGTTTTTCTTTTTTTCGGGACGGCTGTTTTCGCCCAGGGCATTCACTGGAGTACCGATGGACGGTATATGTACCAGGAGTCGGGAGGTCAGTTGTTCCGGCTGGATCTTCAGTCGGGCGAGCGCACCCCCTTTCTCACGCAGGCCAGCCTGCGTCCGTCGCGCAGCCAGGAACCACTGGAACTGGAGGGTTTTTCGTTTTCTCAAGACCAGCAGTGGCTGTTGATCTTTACGCATACGGCCAGAGTCTGGCGATACAATACAAGAGGCGATTACTGGCTGCTGCACCTGCCAACGGGGAAGCTCCGCCAGCTGGGGAAAGGACGTCCGGCGCAGAGCCTGATGTTTGCGAAGATCTCGCCGGATGGACGAAACGTGGCGTATGTGAGTGAGAAAAATCTGTATGTGGAGGAGGTAGCAACGGGAGTGGTGAAAGCACTGACTACAAGTGGAAAAGGGAAGCTTATCAATGGAACGTTCGACTGGGTTTATGAGGAGGAGTTTTCGCTGCGCGATGGTTTTCGCTGGAGTCCCGACAGCAAACGGATTGCGTTCTGGCAGGTGGATGCTACCGGTACGCGGGATTTTTACATGATGAACAATACCGATTCGGTGTACGCCCGGGTGGTGCCGGTAGAATATCCGAAAGTAGGTCAGCCGATTTCGTCGGTCAGGGCCGGTGTGGTGGACATTAAAAATGGGCAGACCCGCTGGATGGTTATACCCGGAGCTCCGAATCAGCATTATCTGGTTCGACTGGAGTGGGCGGCCGGGCCGGAGGAGCTGATTGTTCAGCAGTTGGACCGGAGGCAGCAGGAATCAAAATTATTTCTTTGTTCGGCGGCTACGGGTAATGCCCGCCTGATGCATCAGGAAAAAGAAGAGGCCTGGATCGATATACAGTCGGCCTGGGATGATGGCTATGCCAATGGCGGCTGGGACTGGCTGGAAAAAGGCAATCGTTTTCTCTGGGCTTCGGAAAAAGACGGATGGCGTCATTTGTATCTGATAGACCGGCAGGGGAAAGAACAGTTACTAACCAAAGGGGATTATGATGTGATGCGTATCGTGCGAGTGGACGAGGCAGGGGGATTTGTCTATTTTATGGCCTCTCCGGATGATGCAACCTGTGCGTATCTGTATCGGGTAAAACTGAATGGGGAGGGGAAGGCGGAACGGTTAACACCTGGTGTTCAGAAAGGTACACATGCCTATGATGTGGCACCCGGGGCGAAGTTCGCATTTCATAGCTTTTCCAATTATTTCACACCCTATGTTACGGAGCTGATCACTCTGCCGGATCATAAGGGATGGATGGGGCAGCAGCGTGTATCCGATGCGGTTAATATGCACAGAAAGGATAGTATTTCTTCACTGGTTTCTTTTATGAAGATCAAAACGGCAGATGGGGTGGAGATGGATGCATGGATGCAGAAACCATTTGGGTTTAATCCGGCAAAGAAATATCCGGTTGTTTTTCATGTGTACTCAGAGCCTGCAGCTCAAACAGTTAAAAATCAGTATGGAATTGAGGATAACCGGTTGTACACTGGTGATATGGCGGCTGACGGATATATCTATATAAGCATGGATAACAGAGGAACACCGGCTTCCAAAGGAAGAGCCTGGCGAAAATCGATCTATAAAAAGATCGGGATTGTGAACATTCGCGACCAGGCGATGGGTGCTAAGGAGATTTTGAAATGGCCTTTTGTAGATAGCAGCAGGGTAGCTGTATGGGGCTGGAGCGGGGGTGGATCTGCTACGCTCAATCTGCTGTTTCAGTATCCGGAGATCTACAAAACGGGCATTGCGATTGCGGCAGTAGCCAACCAGCTCACGTATGACAATGTTTATCAGGAGCGATATATGGGATCTCCTTTTGAAAGTACCGAGGCGTATGTGAAAGGGTCGCCGATTACTTATGCAAAAAATTTAAAAGGGAAGCTCCTGTATATTCACGGAACGGGTGATGACAATGTGCATTACCAGAATGCGGAGATGCTTTTGAATGAATTGATCAAATACAATAAGCAGTTTCAGTTCATGCCCTATCCCAACCGGTCACATGGAATTTATGAGGGAGAAGGAACAGGGGTTCATCTGAAAACGATGTTTACGAATTTTTTGAAAGAAAACTGTAAAGTTGGTGATTAGATATTGGATTTTAGTGATTGGCTAAGTGTAATGGATATTAGTTATTGGATGCTTAACAGCATACTAAAATCCAGCACACCAACTCAATCACTAAAATCTAACATCCAGTCACTAATTTGAAAAGTGCTTATGAAAATACGGTATTGTTTCAATGCCTTTATAGAAATTGAAAAGATCGTATTTTTCGTTTGGAGAGTGAAGGTTATCGCTATCCAGACCGAATCCCATGAATACAATTTTCACGCCCAGTTCTTTCTCGAATAAGGCGCAGATAGGAATGGAACCTCCTCCGCGAACGGGTATCGGCTCTTTTCCGAAAGTATCCTTAATGGCAGCGGCAGCGGCCTGATAGGCTTTGGAATCAATGGGAGTCATGTAGGGTTCGCCGCCATGATGTTCACTAACCTTTACGGTTATACCCTTTGGTGCGATGCTCCGG
>CANHUD010000120.1 GCA_947463665.1 Sphingobacteriales bacterium | reverse complement strand
TGTGCTCGGTGGAGAAGACATTCGCCGCATTGTTACCGAAAAAGGTACCGCTGCGGATGTAGCCAAGCTGGGCAATGTGAATACCGACTGGCAGGATGTGATTTATACAAGAGCACTGGCGCAGGACGTGAACCTGAGCGCTTCCGGTGCCGCCCTGAAGGGCAAATTGCCTTTCCGCGTGTCTGGTGGCTACCTCAACCAGGATGGTATCCTCAAGACCAGCAATTTCCAGCGGCAGACCATCGGCATCAACCTGAGCCCCCGTCTGCTGAACAATAACCTGAAAGTAGATGTCAACATCAAAGGTGCCCGCACCGCCAATCGTTTTGCCGATGAAGGCGCGATCGGAAGTGCCATCGCCTTCGATCCTACCAAGCCGGTTTATTCCGGAAGCCCCCGTTTTGGAGGGTTCTTCACCTATATCAACAACGGTGCGAGCGGAGCGCCTCCGGCAGATCTGAGTCCGGCCAACCCGCTGGGGCTGCTGGAAATGCGCGATGACCGCAGCAATGTATTGCGCAGTATCGGTAACCTGCAGCTGGATTACAACATGCCGTTCATCAAAGGACTGCGTGCCAACCTCAACCTGGGATATGATGTACAGCGCGGAGAAGGAACCGTTGTGGTGCCGGATAGTGCCGCTTCTACCTATCGCCGCTGGGACATCGCCGAAAATCCATTTAAAGTGAACCACTACGGTGGGGTTAACAACCAGTATGTGAGCGCCCGCCGCAACCTGCTGATGGATTTCTACCTGAACTATGTGAAAGACGTGAAAGCACTGGCCAGTCGCTTCGACATCATGGCCGGTACCGGTTACCAGGACTTCCTGTTCAGCAGCCGTAATTTCGCGGATTATCGCTTTGATGGTTCGATGAGACCAAACACTGAACCTCAGTTCTCAACGTCAGAGTCACAGTATACACTTATTTCCTACTATGGTCGTATGAATTGGACCATCGCCGATAAATATGTACTTACCGGAACGGTTCGTACAGATGGAACCAGCCGCTTCAACGCGAACAACCGCTGGGGTATTTTCCCTTCAGCGGCCTTTGCCTGGAAGATTAACGACGAAGGCTTCCTGAAGAACTCCAAAGTGGTTAGTAACCTGAAATTCCGTGCGGGCTGGGGTATCACCGGTCAGCAGGATGGTATTGATTTCTATGGCTACCTGCCGCGGTATTCATTGGGGAACAATTCTGCTCAATATCAGTTCGGTAATGAATTCGTGACGATGTTCCGTCCGAGTGCATATGATCCGAACCTGCGTTGGGAAACTACACAGAACATCAACCTGGCATTGGATTTCGGTTTCTTCGACAACCGGATCAACGGTTCGGTGGATGTATTCCAGCGGAAGACGGAAGACCTGCTGAGTGTGGTGCCCATCGCGCTCGGTACCAACTTCTCCAACCAGTTACTCACCAATGTGGGTAATATCGAAAGCAAGGGTATTGAATTTACGTTGAACCTGAATCCCATTCGTACCAATAAGATCAACTGGGAGATCGGTGGTAACTTCACTTATATCGATCCGAAGATCACCAATCTGTTGCTGAATCCGGATCCTTCTTTCAAGGGCAATCCTGTGGGAGGTATTTCCGGTGGTACCGGTAACACCATCCAGATTCATTCTGTAGGGCATCGTCCCAATACCTTCTATGTGCGCAAGCAGGTGTACAACGCCAATGGCAAGCCTATTGAAGGTCTGTATGAAGATCTGAACCGCGATGGCGTGATCAACGACAACGATCTGTATCGCTACCAGGCACCTGATCCGCGCATGTTCCTCGGTCTGTTCTCCAACCTTTCCGTAGGCAAATGGAGTGGTGGATTTGTTGCCCGTATCAATCTCGGCAACTATATCTACAACAACCTGGAAAGCAACAACGGCGTACTGCGTCAGGTAATGAATCCGCTGGGATGGATCGGCAATGCCAGTGCGGATTATCTGCGTACCGGTTTTGCGAACAACCAGTATTTCAGTGATTACTACATCCAGAATGCTTCGTTCTTCCGCATGGATAACATTAACATCGGATACGATGCCGGTGAAGTGTTCAAGAACATTCGGATGCGTTTGTATGGCAACGTGCAGAATGCGTTTGTGATCACAAAATACACCGGACTGGATCCGGAAGTGAACGGCGGGATCGACAACCAGATGTATCCTCGTCCGCGCACCTTTGTATTCGGTGTAAATCTTGATTTCTAATCGAATAAAAGAAAGAGTTTATGATAAAGATATCCTTACGATTTACGGGCATGATGGCAGCACTGCTGCTGGTGCTTTCCGGTTGTCACAAAGACCTGGATCGCTTTCCGCCCAATGATGTTACAGGTTCAACGCTTTATGGTACTACACAGGGATACACGCAGGTGTTGGCCAAAGTATATGGAAGCATGGCCCTTACCGGTAACAGCGGCCCTTCAGGAGCCGGTGATCTGGCCGGTATTGATGAAGGTACATCCGACTTCCTTCGTCTTTACTGGAAAGCACAGGAGCTCAGCACGGATGAGGCGGTGGTTGCCTGGAACGATCCGGGTATCCAGGACTTCCACAACATGAACTGGTCGTCCAGCAACCCGATGCTCACCGGTTTGTACAACCGATGCTTTTACATCATTACCCTCTCCAATGAGTTCATCCGCGAAAGTGCCGATGACAAGCTTGCTTCTCGTGGCATCACCGGTTCCAATGCCGATGCCATCAAGGCCATGCGTGCGGAAGCTCGTTTTGTTCGCGCTTTTCAGTATTGGGTGCTGATGGATCTCTATGCCAATCCGGGTTTTGTGAAGGAAGACGATGCCATCGGTGCCGGTGGCCGTCCTACCCAGATCCAGCGGGCTGAACTGTTCAAGTTCATCGAATCTGAACTGAAAGCACTGGAAACTGTGCTTCCTGCTGCCCGTTCCAATCCCTACGGCCGTGCCGACCGTGCTGCGGCCTGGGCACTGCTCGCCCGTATGTACCTCAATGCAGGGGTATACACCGGAACACCCAACTGGGCAGAGGCCATGAACTACTCCAAGAGAGTAATTGATGCCGGTTATTCACTATTAGGCAATTACCAGCACCTGCTGCTGGCAGATAACAACCTCAACAACCCGGAAGCCATCTGGACGCTGAACTATGATGGACTGAAAACCAAAAACTGGGGAGGTACTACCTTCCTGGTGAACGGATCTGTTGGCGGTGATATGGACCAGACCGTTTCAGGTTTGTCGAAATGGGGCGGTCTGCGCACCACGCGCAATCTGCCGCTGCTGTTCCCGGATTTCACCGGTGCACAGGATAAGCGTGCGCAGTTCTTCCAGCAGAACCTGGAGATCGACAATGTATCGAATTTCAAAGACGGCTTTGCGGTGATCAAATTCCGCAACCGGACCCGTACCGGTGGTTTCGGAAACGATCCGGAACGTACGTTCAGTGATATCGACTTCCCGGTGTTCCGCCTGGCAGAAATGCACCTGATCTACATGGAAGCTGCTGCCCGTTCCAATTCGAATGTGGCTACGGCGGTTGGATATGCCAACCTGCTGCGCCAGCGGGCCTATGGCAGTACCTCCGGAAACATCAATTCTGCGCAACTGACACCTGATTATGTGCTCGATGAGCGTGCCCGCGAACTCTATTGGGAAGGCCATCGCCGGACTGATCTCGTTCGTTACGGTCGCTTCACCGATGCTACCTATCTCTGGCCCTGGAAAGGCGGTGTGAAAAATGGTACAGGCGTGGATGCCTTCCGTCGGATCTACCCCATTCCTTCAACAGAGGTCGGTTCCAATCCGAACATCAAACAGAATCCAAATTATTAAACCGATAATGCAACCGAATATGCGTACATACATCCATACATTCGGCATCCTGCTGAGCATGACCATGCTCTTTGGCAGTTGCGAAAAAGTAGAAAACCGGGTGGTTTTCGAAGGCGGTACCGCTCCTGTGCTTACCGCTTCTACGGCGGCAGTGGCCCTTACCCCGCCTCCGGCTGATGAAAGCAGAGAAGCCCTGCGTCTCCGCTGGACCAATCCCAACTATGTCTTCAATACCGGCGTTAGCTCCCACGATGTGAACTACACCCTGGAAATTGATGTGGCCGGAAGCAACTTTGCCGGTAAAAACAAATATGTTACCACCATCGCCCGTGATCTGGAAAAAGCATTCACCGTTTTTGAACTGAATGCCATCCTGGGTAATTCCATGCTGCTGAAATTCGGCCAGCGGTATACCCTCGAAGCCCGCATCACCAGCAATCTGGGACTCGACGCGGTTCCACTGCGCTCCAACGTGGTATCGTTTACGGCTACACCCTACGCGCCGCCACCCAAAGTGGAAGTGCCCACCAATGGTACGCTCTGGGCTACGGGTAATGCATTCAGCTCCGGCTGGCAGAATCCACTTCCTTCACCGTTCAGCACCTCCCAGCAGTTCACTCGCGTATCGAATACGCTGTATGAACTGGTAGTGGATATGCCCGGTGGCGGAAACTACAAACTCATCCAGGAACAGGGCGTATGGGGTACCCAGTACCACATGATCGCCGGCGGAAGCTGGGAAGCAGGAAGCCTGCGTAAACGCGATGCAGAGCCGGGTTTCATCGGCCCTCCCACAGGCGGCAGGTATAAGATTACCGTGGATTTCCAATTGGGTATTTTCTCCGTTGTAAAGCAGTAATAACCAAAAAAGCGATAAGTCATGAAACTGAAACAAATTCTGTACACACTACTCGCCGGAACGGTTATACTGGCTTCCTGCGAAAAAGCAGCAGAACTGCCGTTCTACTCAACGGGTAAAGACCCGGTTCTGACGGCCAGTTCCACCACGGTGGCAGCGATTCCGGCCGACAGCCTGAAAGTAGCGCTCACCCTTAGCTGGAGCAACCCTGAATATGCTACCGATACCACCAATATGAAATACATCGTTCAGGTGGATTCTTCCGGTAGAAATTTCAGCAGAGCGGTTACCCGTGAACTCACCGGAAGACGCACGATCTCCTTCACCGCCCGGGAACTCAATAATATCCTCCTGGGTTATGGATTTGAGTTCAACAAGGCCTACGATATCGATGTGCGTATCTTGTCTTCCTATGCCAATAATAACGAACGCCGCTTCTCCAATGTGGTGAAGATCCGCGCTACACCCTACAAGATCCCTCCGCGTGTGCAGCTGCCGGCCTCCGGTAAACTGTTCATCGTAGGAGATGCTACCCAGGGTGGCTGGTCTAACCCCGTGCCGGTTCCTTCTCAGGAACTGCATCGTGTGGATGAAACTACGTTCGCAGGTATCTTCCGCCTCAACGGAGGTAAGAAGTATCTCATCCTTCCGGAGAACGGAAACTGGGGACTGAAATACTCCGTTTCCAACAATACCCTGCCGGGTCTGTCGGCAGGAGGTGATTTTGGCTTCAACGCCAGCGATGATTTCCCTGGCCCCGCAGCCGATGGATTCTATCGCATCGTGCTGGACTTCCAGTCGGGCAAGTTCACCGTTACTCCGTTCAACCAGCAGCATGGTATCCCCGACAATCTTTTTGTAGTGGGTGGTGCCACCCCGGGCGGATGGTCTAATCCGGTTCCGGTGCCCTCTCAGCAGTTCACACGGATTAACTCCGTTGTATATGAAATGCCGAGCCTGAACCTGAAGACCGGAGAGAAATTCCTCCTGCTTCCGGAAAACGGCAACTGGGGAAAGAAATTCGGAGAAGGCGACAAATCCGGTTTCATCGTTCCGGAAGGAGCTGATATTCCGGCTCCTAATGCCACGGCGAATTACAAGATCACCGTTAATTTCCTGGATAACTCCATCAAGTTCACGAAACTGTAACGCTGCAGTACTGTTTGCTACAACCGGCTGATGATTCTTTCATCAGCCGGTTTTTTTATGATACTAACCGTTCAGGATGCTCTTTATAAAATAATTCAGCAGATTGACATTCGCCAGAAACCATCCGGCCAGAAAGGTGAACACCAGTCCGAATACACCACCCCAGAAGTGGGCACTATGACCAATATTATCACCCCCGCGTTTGGCCATGTAGGCCGACAAACCCAGGTATAGTATTCCAAAAAGCCAGCCCGGAATGTCAATAGGGATGAAGAAGAAATTCAGGCCCATCGTTGGGTACAGCAAAATAGCCGCAAAAATAACCGCCGAAACAGCTCCGGATGCACCCAGTGCCCGGTACCCATATTCATGGCGATACTTGAAAAAATCAGGGATGCTGGCAAACACAATACCCAGTACATACAGCAACAGGTACAGCACCGTGGCAAAAGGCCCGAACAATTGAGGAAAAAGATATTTTTCTATGACCTCACCAAAAGAATACAGCGAAATCATGTTAAATGCCAGATGCGCCAGATCGGCATGCAGAAAGGCGCCGGTAAAAAAACGGAAATACTCTTTCCGGCTGCGGATCATATATGGCCAGAACAGGTATTTATCTTTCAGGTCATCGTTCTGTAAAGCCGGAAAAGAAACAAGGGCCGTGGCAATGATAATGATAAGGGTGATCGACATGTCGAGGGTTTATCGGTGATGATATTTTTCGTTGCGTAAAATGGTGCAGGCCCGGTAGAGCTGCTCCGCCAGGATCAGCCTTACCAGCTGGTGCGGAAAGGTCAGCGCGGAGAGCGACCATACCAGTCGGGCTTTCTGGCGGACCGTTGCGTCCACGCCATAAGCTCCGCCAATCAGAAAAACCAGTCGGTTGGCAACGCCGCTTTCATTGGCACGCTGCTGAATAAACTGCGCCAGTCCTTCCGAATCCAGCATCTTCCCCTGTTCATCCAGGAGAATCAGGAAGTCATCGGCCTGCAGGGCCTCCAATACCAGCGTGGCTTCCAGCTTTTTCAGCTGCTCCGGGTTGCTATGCTTCGGAACCGGAAAAATCTTCCAGTCGACCGCAAAATAGCGACCGATACGGCCCGTGAATTCCTGTATGCCGTCGCGCACCATCGGTTCATGCGCCTTTCCTATGGTCCAAATAGCTAGTTTCATCTGTTCTGGGCGTAAAGGTAGGGATAAACGGAACGTCGGTTTCCTCAAAAAAAATTAACTTGTTGCTCAAAATGAGTACTATATGATCCGGTTAGCATTTGTTTTTTCCTTCTTCCTGCTTTCAGGGCAGCTTCAGGCACAATCGATCGACGACCGCGTAAAAACCTTCCGCAAAATGCCCGGCTACCTGAATCTCTATTGGGATGAGGG
>CANHUD010000119.1 GCA_947463665.1 Sphingobacteriales bacterium | reverse complement strand
TATTAAAAAACTTGTTATAAGTTTAACCTGTTGTAGTGAGATATTGCTATTGACATTTATTGATTAACGGCTTAATTTCAATTAGTTATCTCTTTTTCACACAACGCAACCTGTTAAAACACCTTAATCCTTGCGCGCCTGAGGCATACTAATTGTTATTGGTTTTGGCCTTTATGGAAGGCGTAATTTTTTTCATCGTCATTTTTTTTTCAAGAACTGTTTAATGGCAAGAACAGATAAGTCGGTCTGGCTTCAACAAGGGTATAGTCTATTTGCAGCGCATGGTTGTTCCGGCCTGAAGGTGGAAGTATTGGCCCGAATCGTGGGAAAGAGTAAATCCTCTTTCTATCATCACTTTTCTGATGTGGAAGCCTTTATTACGTTGTTGCTGAAAATGCATAACCAGCGGGCCGCTGAGATGGCGGAACAACTGGACGCTATTGCCGGAGGAAATGGAATTTTAGATCAGGTACTGATTTCATTCAGTGTTGACTTGCTGTTTCATCGACAGCTTAGAGTAAACCGTCATGTTCCGGAATACCAGCAGTGCATTGCAGAGGTAATGGCTATCATTGAACCGCCTTTTGTTCAGTTGCTATCAGACATACTAGACTTATCAGATAGTAAACCGGCAGTTCGTTCACTTTTTTCATTTTGTGTTGATCATTTTCTGCTAAAGATCACGGCAACAGATTTCTCTTCCGATTGGATTAACCAGTATTATCAGGATGTTTCCCATTTGGTGAAAAAACTTCGTTCGATTCCTTCCGGTGCGTTTTAGGAGGATAACTTTCATCAGTTGAACTTTTTTTTGCCGGGGTAGTTATGGTAACACATACCCATGGAGAAGTCTGAAATTGCCATCGTCTGGTTCAAGCGTGATTTGCGTCTAATGGATCACCAGCCGTTGTGTGAGGCCATGAAGCTGGACCTTCCGCTTCTTTTACTTTATGTTGTGGAGCCCTCTGTTTGTGCCGCACCGGATTTTGATGTTCGTCATCTGCGGTTTACAGGAGCTTCGATTCAGGATATGAACCGGATGTTATCCATTCCTATCCGGCCTCTGGAAGGTGAAATGCTGCCTGTCCTGGAAAGACTTTGTGCTCAGTATACTATCCGTTCGGTCTATGCACATATGGAAACTGGCAATGCCATCACGTTTACCAGAGACCGTTCTGTACACTCGTATTGCAGGGAAAAGGGTATTTCTTTTCTGGAATTCCCTTCCAATGGAGTGATACGTGGGTTGAAGAACCGGAAATTTTTTCACCAGCGCTGGGAGGAAACCATGCGGATGCCGCTGATGGATCCGGATCTACGGCACCTGAAACAGGTGGATGTACCGCCAGATATGCCTTTGTTTACGCGTTTCCCGGCAGCGGATCCGCGATTTCAGCCGGGAGGAACAAGTGTAGGGTGGCGCTATCTGGACTCCTTTCTTACCGATCGGAAACGCCGTTATTCCCGGGATATTTCCAAACCACTGGCAGCGCGAAAAAGCTGTAGTCGCATATCTCCTTACCTGGCCTGGGGCAATCTCAGCATGCGGCAGGTATACCAGCGTACCCTGGCTGCCATGGAACAGACAGGGGATCGTCATAACCTGCGTTTTTTCATCAGCCGGCTGCACTGGCATTGCCACTTCATCCAGAAGTTCGAATCCGAATGCCGGATGGAAGTGGAGAACCTCAACCCCGGATTCGACCATATCCGTGCCGTTATTGATCCGGATCGGATACGGGCATGGGAGGAAGGATCAACGGGTTATCCGCTCGTAGATGCCTGTATTCGTTGTGTACGGGCTACGGGCTATTTGAATTTTCGGATGCGCAGCATGCTGGTCTCCTTTCTTACACATCATTTATGGCAGCCCTGGCAGGCCGGTGCGCATTTTCTGGCGCGTCAGTTTCTCGACTATGAACCCGGTATTCATTATCCCCAGTTCCAGATGCAGGCCGGAACCATGGGTGTTCATACAATACGAATCTATAATCCGGTAAGGCAGAGCCATGAACAGGATCCTGATGCAGTATTCATCAGAGAATGGGTGCCGGAGCTTGCCGCATTGCCTCTTCCATTTGTACACGAACCCTGGCTGCTCACACCGCTCGAGCAGGAAGCATTTGGATTTATACCAGGCATTAGCTATCCAAAAAGGATAGTAGACGCAGAGGTTACAGGTCGTTTTGCCCGGGAGGAGCTTTGGAAGATGAAAAGCTCGGATGCTGTGCGGAAGGCCGTCCCGGGTATATTGAAAAAACATACATCCGGATCCCCGGGGAAGAGGTGACGACTTTTTTTCAGTTCTTCATTATGATGTAGCTTACAGGCAAATAGATATATGAGGCCGATTCCGTACCTGTTGTTTTTTCTGTTGTTCAGCTGCACCAAACCGATGCGGTCGCAACAAATAGGGGATGATTTTGCCAAAGGGGCCGATGTGGGCTGGATCACCGAAATGGAACAGCAGGGCGTGCTGTTTTATTCAGATAAAGGGAAACAGATGGAGGGGATGTCCCTGCTGAAATCGCTGGGGATGAACACCATCCGCCTGCGGATATGGGTGAATCCGGCAGAAAAATGGAACGGCAGAGCCGATGTGATCGCCAAGGCATTACGAGCCCGGGAACTGGGTATGCGGATCATGCTGAATTTTCATTACAGCGACAATTGGGCGGATCCGGGAAAACAATTCAAACCGGCGACCTGGGCTTCGCTGTCGTTTCCTGAATTGAAGCAGACGCTGGTACAATATACGCTGGAGGTCTTACGGGAATTCAAGGCAGCGGGGATCGATCCGGAATGGGTTCAGGTAGGCAATGAAACGGATGATGGTCTTTTATGGCCCGATGGAAAGGCCTCCCGGTCCATGGCTTCGTACGCAGCGCTCATCGATGCAGGGTATGGAGCCGTGAAAGAGGTATTCCCTTCGGCAAAAGTAATCGCCCATGTTTCCAACGGATGGAACAACGAGTTGTTTCGCTGGAATATTGGCGGACTCATTGCCAATGGTGCCCGTTTTGATGTGATCGGATTATCGCTCTATCCAACAGCCGCCAACTGGCGGGCTCTGACCAAGCAGTGTATGGACAATGTACAGGATATGATCACCCGCTATGGAAAGGAAACAATGATCGTGGAAGTGGGTATGCCCTGGGACCAGCCCGATGCAGCCCATGCTTTTTTGTCGGAACTTATCCTCCGGGCCCGGGCCATCGAAAACGAAAAATGTTCCGGTGTTCTCTATTGGGAACCACAGGCCCACAACAACTGGAAAGGGTATACCCTTGGAGCGTTTAATACCCAGGGTCGCCCTACGAAAGCGCTGCAGGCATTTGCGAACTGATCGTTCATGTATGGTCAGGTAATAAAGGTTTCCATTAGTTTCATTGAGAGCAGGGCGTCTTCTGCTGAACAGGGGTTCGGACCTTCCCCGCGAAAATACCGCACTACCGCTTCGATCATCGGTTGCTGGATATGCGCCGGTGGTGGTATGGTAAAATGTTCTTTTCGGGAACCCATTTCCACCATAAGGTCATGGGCGAAAAAGGAAAAGGAAAGTCGGCCTTTGGAACCTACAATCTCACAAATGTCCTCCTGCTGGTGTTCACCGCTCGTAAAGCACCACATCCCGGTAAAAAGGATATTCCCCGGGAAACGGGCCGTGCCGGAAACGATGTCCTTCGATCTGTACGCACCCAATTGGTTAGCACTGAAGCCACTCGCAGCGATGGGTGCACCGAAGAGCCAGATGAGGATGTCGAGCTGGTGCGGTGCCAGATCGTAGAACAGTCCGCCGTTACCGCCGATCAGCGGATCGGTACGCCAGTAGGTTTCGTTTTGTTCGGGGCGGGGCGACTGGTACATGCTGATGCGGATGGAGCGAATGTCACCGATAGCCTCTTCCTGCAGGTATTGACGGATCTGAAGAAATTTCGGCAATGCCCGGCGGTAGTGGGCCACGCTGAGTTTTATGCCGGTAGTGGCGGCTGTATCTGCCATTCGGGTTGCACTGGCAAGCGTAGTAGCTATCGGCTTTTCCACGTAAACGGGTTTGCCGGCTTTGAGGGCGCTGACGGTATAGACTTCATGACTGGAAGGAGGAGTAGCCACATAGATGGCGGTCACTTCCGGGTCCTGTATAAGGTGCTCCGCATCGCTGTACCATTTCGGCACTCCATGTCTGCGGGCATAATCAGCCGCTTTTTCTGCATCCCTTCGCATTACGGCTGCCAGTCTGGAATCTGTTGCTTTATAAAATCCCGGTCCGCTTTTAACTTCTGTTACATCCCCGCAACCGATGATGCCCCATTGTACGTATTCTTGCATGGCATGCTGCTTTGAAAGGGAAAATACACTATCTTTTTCAAAAATTTTACTATGCCAGCCCGACGAACCTTTCTCCGCAACATAGCTGCTGCCAGTGGCATACTGATCCTTCCATCTTTTGCGGAAAAATCGATAGCCATTCGTCAGTCTGTTGCCCCGCGCATCCGTTTTTCCGTGATCGGCATCAACCACGGACATATCTACGGCATGTGCAATGCGGTGATCAACGGCGGCGGCGAGCTGGTGGCGGTATATGCAAAAGAGGCAGACCTGCTGGCGGGTTTTGTAAAGCAATATCCGCAGGTGAAGGTAGCGGCCGATCCACGCGAGATCCTCGAAGACCAATCGATACAACTGATCATGAGTTCGGGAATACCGGTAGAACGAGCCCCGTTGGGCATAGAGGTGATGAAGCATGGAAAAGATTACCTGGTGGATAAACCGGGTATCATCAGCCTGAAACAACTGGCAGAAGTCCGGAAGGTGCAGCAACAGACCAAACGCATCTACTCGATCATGTTCAGCGAGCGGCATGAAAACAGGGCCACGGTTAAAGCAGGAGAACTGGTGAAGGCCGGCGTCATCGGGAAAGTGGTACAGACCATCGGTCTCGGACCGCATCGCATGAATGTGAAGTCGCGTCCCGAATGGTTTTTCGACAAGAAAAAATATGGTGGCATCATTACCGATATCGGTTCACACCAGTTCGATCAGTTTTTATACTTTACGGGTTCTACGGAAGCAGAGATCGTGGCATCTCAGGTAGGAAATGTGCATCACCCGCAGTATCCGCACTTCGAGGATTTTGGGGATGTGATGATGAAGGGCAATAGGGGAACGGGTTATATTCGGGTCGACTGGTTTACGCCGGATGGACTGAAGACCTGGGGCGATGGCCGGCTCACCATTCTGGGAACCGAGGGATTCATCGAGATTCGTAAGAACATCGATATTGCGCGAAACGATAAAGGCAATCATCTCTATCTGGCCAACAACCGCGAAACGAAATACATCGATTGCAACGACGTGGACCTTCCTTTCGGCCGCCAGTTCGTAGAGGATATCGTGAACCGGACAGAAACCTCCATGCCACAGTCGCACGTTTTACTCGCTACAGAATTGTCGCTCCGCGCACAGAAAAATGCACGCAGTCTCTGAGTTCTTTCCGGAAGGCGAAATAGACCGTTCGTAATCAGTGTAGTTATGCAGGAAGATTTCCCGCAAATCTATACCTTCACAGTCATGTTCATATTCAATTCCGAGGCCTACGATCTGTGGCCTATCTATACAACCATTAAGTCTTATTATCCCATCGGTATTTCGAAATCCGGGACGGAACTTTTTCATGCCTATCCCGGACTGGTGAAGCTTCGGGAGGAAATTCGCGGGCAGGTGGAAGATGAACTGAATCTGTACACCAACTGGACCAGTTTTCTTCGGGAATTAACGGAGATGACCGGATTGGAGGCTGTAGGGACAACCTATGGTTCAGCACCCTGCTATAGTGCCTACCTGCTCATCAGCTCTGCACAGATGGATGATCTCATTCGCACCAAAGAACTGCATGTGATGGTCAGTCTTACCGGGCCGTATTATACAGTGATCGGACAGGATGTGAATGAGATCCTGGTAGGACAGGGAAGTTTCCGCAACACCAATGGTTTGTACGTATCTCCTGAATCCAGCTTTTCCTGGGCCTTCTGGCAGGTATGCAGCGCTGTGGAGAAGAAGTTTCCCGGTTATCGGTTTGTACCTTTCTCCATTTGCCGCCAGCGCCTCGAAGGCCTGGATGTTCCTTATGCCGATGCGAAGCGGGACGCCATCTTCCACGCCCTGTTTCATGACCAGATCGATATCGATCTGCCCCGCGTATATGGTGATCCGCAATTCAAAATCGAAACCTGGAAAAAAATAATCACCTGACCCTGGAGGTCGGTACCTCCAAGGTCGGGCGTTGTTATTCTTTAAGCGAGGCCAGGAAAGCCACTACATCGCGGATCTCTTTCTTATTCAGCAGCAAATGCATAGGCGGCATGCTGGAGGGTGCATTGGTTCGAACCCGCACATCTGCCTTGCGTACCAGCGTATCCGGCCGGTCGCCGATTTTCATCACATAACCCTGTGGTTTTTCTTCCTGAAGGATACCGTTCAGTTTTCGCTTGTCGTTGAGCTCCAGTGTTACCAGCCCATAGCCGGGTGCAATTCGTGCACTGGGATCGATCAGCGCTTCCAGCAGCTGCTCGCGGGATAAGCGTGTAGCTATTCCATTGAGTTTGGGACCTACATTGCCTCCATAATCATCGATCGCATGGCAGCGGACACATTGGGCCGATGAATTGCTCCAGAAAATCCGGCTGCCTTTGGCGGCATCTCCTCCCATGAGCGCCCCGGCATAGATGGCCTTCAGCGAGTCTTTTCCGGCAGCGGCCTGCAGGGTGGCAAAGCGTTTTTTAAGGTCTGCGGAACCACTGGAATCCAGCGCGTCTGATAATTCAAAGATCAGTTCAACCGGCAGTTTGCGCGCTTCCAGCTGATTCAGCAGGCTGGTGAATACGGGTGCTGTATGGGTTGCCGACAGTGATCCCAGGGTGGTGAGGGCTGCCTGTTTTTCTTCCATTGGCTTACTGCTGATCACTTCCTGCAATAGCGATACGATGAACGGCTGCGGCAGCGCCGATGTCCGCAACAGGTCCAGGGCCGTTACCCGCACCTCTTTTTCCTTGTCGTTCAGTGCCACCCGAATGGCTTCGTCCAGTTTGGCCGACGTCAGTGCCGATAAGGCCCGAAGGGCTTCTTTCCGAACCCGGCTGTCGGTATCTTTTTGCAGGGTATTTTGTAAGGCCGATGCACTCTGTTCGATTTTCAGCTTCCCGAGTGCTCTGGCTACATGCAGCCGGATATCGGTTTGCGGGTTCGATAAC